>NZ_LZJA01000095.1:0-87720 GCF_001666785.1 Mycobacterium sp. E3305
GAAAACTTGCCGCGGGGTCGCGGACGCCGTTGACGAGGTGCATACGGCAAGCATGCCCGAACGCGCGCCGGCGCCCCACCCCAGCTGGGCCGGCGTTTCCGCGACCCGCTCGGGGGTGGGCCTCGGGGCGCGGCGGGCGCCGTCGCGTGTTTCGGCACCCGTTGCTGCGATCGGGCGATAACTCGGCATAAATGCCGTTTCCGTTAATTATGGCGGAGTTTCGCGCGGTCGTCACCGGACAGGAAGTTTGCCGATTGCCGAGCGCCGAACCGGCGCGTGTGTAAAAGTATCGAGTGGCCGAACCATTAACCGATCGGCGCGTACACAAATACCGACGGCTAGAAGTTGATCCCACCCTGAGGAGCCACCATGAAGAACATCGCACGCTTGACCGGCCCAGTTGCCGTGGGTTTGGCGAGCATGGCTGTCATCGCCGCGCCCTTGGCGAATGCGGACGCGACGGATGACGTTTTCCTGCAGGCGCTCGGACAGCAGGGAATCACATTCCCCAACCTGTCGAATCAGACGGTCGTCAATGCCGGACATGGCGTTTGCCAGGACTGGACCAATGGCGCGACGCTGGCACAGACATTGGCCGACGTAAAGAGTGCGCTGCAGTTATCTGACAACAATTCGGGTTACTTCATCGGCGCGGCAACGCAGTCGTACTGCCCGCAGTACGTCAGCAAAGCCACGCAGAGCTAATCGGGGTTCCGCGGTAACTTCTTCTGGTCTGGGCGAGTGCTGCCGTCGGGCGACGAGCCAAAACGCCTCGGCAGCAGCATGAACATCACCGGGAACCGTAGTCGCGCGTCGCGGTGGGAGAGTTCGAGGAACACGGTCTCTATCTCGATGTTCCGGATCGGTTGTCGCTCCATCATCAAACGCGTGCGCAGGTGATGCGGGCTTTTCAGCCACTCGACCAAATTCATGCCCGCGACTCTACCCTTCTGACGAAAGTCATTGCGGGGCCGAATGATTTCCCTGGATCACGTCAGCGGGCGTTCAGCTGGCTGGTGATGTCCGTGGTGTTCGTCTTGCCGTCGTGGTGGTGATCGGTGGTGTTGCGGCATTGTCCGTACAGCATGATCTGCCCGTAACTGTGGTCGGAGGGGGAGTAGCTCATATTCGCCGTCACCCCATCCTTGTTCAGCGTGGTGCCGAAGTAATGCTGTCCGGGAGGGGCGCCGTCGTTCCAGCCATGAGCCACCATCGCGGCGTGCACCTGCTGGAAGTACGCGTCGGGGTCGCCCTGCAACAGGAAACTCATGGTGACGGTGCCCATGTAGGGCGGATCTCCCTGGTCGTTGCAGGAGGCGAACGAGAAACCCCCGCTGAGTCCCCGCAAATTCGCCACGGCCGCAATCTGTTTCGCCGGATCGACAACCTGAGCCATGGCCTGGTCGTCGGTCAGGGGATGCGCGGAATCATCCACCGGATGAGAGGAACCGGGGGAATGTTGTTTGGGCGACATGGAACCGCATCCTCCTATCAACAGCGTGACGACGGCCGCCAGCGCGGCAAGCGCTGCCTGCCGCGACCGCTTGCGCCGGCGCTCAATGGTGGTGCTGGCCATCGAAGAAGTGATTGTCGGTGACAGAACCCGGCGGGCGGTTCCACTCCGGGTCGACGACCGCCGGGGTATGTGGTCCGACGGTGACCGGGGGGAGCCCGGGAATCCTGATTTGGACGCCGCCTATCTGGTGACGATGTCCGGCCGTCAGGCCGTCGGCTTCCAACGCGTCTCCGTGGCCCGAGACGATGTCGGCCATGCTGTGCAGCGCCTCGCTTCCGGGATAGTAGTAGTGCGAATGGTCGTGGGGGTTAATGCCGTTCGAGCCGGGCACCTCGGCGCGGAACCGCGTCGATCCGAAGCCGTCGACGGCGGGATCGGCGCCCAGGCCGGGGTCGCTGCCCATCACCTGCCCGACGATGTCGTCGCCGAAGAAGTGCTTGCTCAAGCCATTCAGCTGGCCGAGCATTCCGACCGGGTCGGTGGAGGCGTCCCCGACGAACACATGACCGCCGTCCAGGTGGAAATCGGCGGCGCTTTTGGCGGCGTCGGTGCCCGGACAGCCGAGCAGCACAGCGTCATTGGCGTGCATGCCGTGCATGGCGAAGGCGTCGGCCACGGTCGTCGAACCGTAGGAGTGGCCCAGCACCGTGACGTGTTGTCCGCCGCCGAGATGTGTCGCCCACAGTCCGTTGACGTCCTGCGCCAGCGCCGCGCTGCCGGTCCGTGCGAGTTCGGGTGTGGAGATGCGCTGCACGTCGGAGAAGTCGTTGGGGGCGTCGTACCCCATCCAGGCGATCACGGCCGTCGGGTTGGTGGGGTCGGCCGCGTTGGCTTGAGCGAAGAGGTTGATGGCGTCGTTGTGACCGTCGTGCAGCCATCCGCCCTTCACGCTGCTGCTGGTGCCCGGCACGATCACCGCCGTGTTCTTCGCGGTGTCCGGGTTGCCTATGGCGATCGCCGCGCGGCCCTTGCCGCCGAACGCCAACGGGTCGTAGGCGAACAGGTAGGTCGGATTGGGGTGCCGCGGATCGTTGCCCGCGTCGTGGTCCAGCCCTTGCTTGGTCTCGTTGGCGTTCTGGTAGCGGGTGATGTCGGTCGGCGAGAGGCCGTATTTGGCGGGGTCGTGCAGCACGTCGTCGACGGATACGCCGCTGCGGGAGGCGATGTCGCGCACCCGGTTGAGGTCACGGGTCATCACGGCGATGTTGGCGTCGCTTCGGGCCAGGACCGGGACGCCGTTGAGATTGCCGATCTGGTCCGGGTTTTCGGCGATGAAGCGCTGCCGCTGCTCGGGTGTCAGTGACGTCCACCAGCGATGCACGTCCTCGGGGTTGGTGTCCGGCGCCGGAATCTGCGTGTCGGCGTCGACTTGGCGCAGCGACTCGGGGTCGTATCCGTCGGCACGCAGATTGCCCAGCGACTTCTGCAACGTGGCCGAGTAGCCGTTGCGCAGCGCCTGCAGCTGCGCCAGCGCGGCCTTGGTGTCGCTGATGGCGTCGTCTTCGCACGCGTGGATGAGGGCGTCGAGCGCCTGCCGGTCGGCCGCGCTGAGGTGGCTGTCCTTTTCCATGTCGACCGCCTGCCCGATCAGGTCGTCGAGCCTCTGCAGCTCGCCTTCCAGCGTGGCGATCTCGCCGGCCCCGGCCTTTTGCGCCTCGGCCAGGGCGGCCGCGATGTTCTCCAAGTCGGCGCCGATCTTGGGCAGCTGGAGGGACTGGGCGCCCAGCGCTTTGATCACGCGCTGCACTTCGGCCGAGCCGTTGATCGGATGGTCGCCGTTCTGGTGGTTCCAGGCGGCGTCGAAGCGCTTGCGGGCTTGTTCGAAACTCTCGTTCGCTTCCTGGGTGCAGCGGCCCGCCTGGTGGAAAGCCTCGGCGAGATTCGAAATCTGAAACGGGCTACCGGCTTGCAGGCTCTGGTTGATCGCCCAGGGATCGCCCCCCGCTTCGGCGATCAGCGCCGGGACGCTTATGTACCGGAGCTGCATCGCACCGCCTGCTGTTTTGCGGCGTCACCGCCTCCCATGTCGGTGAACTTTACTATCGAACGCCCTCTTACACGCTTCACCCCGAGCGCGGTCTGGGGGCGCCGCATGTTGTCCGCAGGCCGGCCGCACGGCCGATTGTCAGGAATTCTCCAGGCCTTCAGCAGTTCGGACAATTAGCATTCGAATCGTGAACGCGCGGGCCGAAGGCTAGCGACTCGCTCTGGTGGTTCCCCAAGCACCGGAATCGCGATGAGGAAGTCGGCAGCGATATTTGTCGCCGTTGGGACTGTGATGCTCAGCGGAGCGACCGCTCACGCTGACTCGCCGTCTCCCGGCCCGACGCCGCCGCCGGGCACGCCGAAATGCCTGACGTTCGACGGCCCCCAGCTGAACTGGCTGCCGTGCGGGTGGACCACGGACGGGCGGAGATGGACTCCGCCGCCGCCACCGCCGCCCGCGGGCTGACACTGAAGCCTTGAGCGATGCCGACTATTCAGCTTTTCATAAGCTGCAATTTCCCTGCCTTTCCTATTCTTCGTTTTCTTGCCGCGTTTGCGACCGTCGACTGACGGCGGCGTCGCCACCGGCGCGAGGAAAGGAAACGCATCGAATGCCCTTACGTCGCTGGCTAACCCGGTTGGCCGTTCCCGTCACGGCTGGCGCCGCCCTTCTCGCCAGCGCCGGCATCGCGGCCGCCGATCCCCTCGACGACGCCTACCTGGCCCAGCTGCGGGCCCAGGGCTTCAATTGGCCGCCGGAACACGACGCCGCCCTCACGGGAATGGGGCGCCTCATCTGTGACGACCTGGGCTGGGGTTGGACGTATGACCAGATCGCTCAGAGCATCCACGCCAACCTGGATCAACGGAACGTGACGTTCGGAGACGTGCATTCCATGGTGGCCCTCGCGCATTCGACGTACTGCCCCTTACAGCGGTGTTGGACAGACCACTGCTGAAATTGGCGAGCCCCGGCGGGTTTCGGTAATGGGTCGATAAGGAAGCCGCGGAATCCTTTACGAATTGCCCATCGAGTTCTTGCGTCCATTTCAAGGACGTGGCCTTTGGTCCCGGTGTAGCGTCCCGATCAATTTCATATGGGCGTGGCAGAAAGACCAGGCGATGAGATCAGCAATCGCGGCCGCGACGGCAGCCGTTTTTGCCTTCGGTCTGAGCACCGCCGCGCCCGCTCAGGCTGAAACGACCGGCACCGTCAAAGCGCCGACCACCAATCGCATGACCGGCCCCACCTCGAAGGCAGGCCAGGAGGGCGTATACAACGCCGGCCAGGTCCTGACCCTCGTTTGCCATACCGCGGGCGAGCCCGTGAAGGGCTTCTTCAGCTACCAGATCTCCAACGGCGGTTGGGACAGCCTCTGGTACAAGACAACTGACGGTCATTACGTCGCCGATGTCGACATCGACACGCGCACTCTCGACGCGCTCGGGCCGGACTGCGCCGGCGGCGCGGCGGCGCCCACCTCCAACGCCGGCGAGGACAAGGCGGCGCACGCCCTCGCGTGGGCGCGCGACCAGATGGCCAGCGACCCGAACAACACCGTGCAGTGCGAGGCGTTCGTCGAACAGGCCTACAACCACGCGTTCCGCTACCCCTCGGCGATGGATGCGTTCAACGACCTCAATCGCAACGGGCAGATCCATACCAGCCCCGACGGCATCCCGGAGGGGGCGCTCGTTTTTACGAGCAATCCCGGGTTCGACCACGGCACCGGACACGTGATGCTCAGCGAGGGCAACGGGCAGTACCTGACCGCCAATTACTTCACCCCGCCGCACATCCGGGAAATAAGACCGAGCCCGAACGACACGCAAAACATCTTTCTCGGTTGGGCGTACGCGCCGTAGCTGCGACGGCCGGCACCGGCTGTGGTACTCACGACGACATGGACAATCCTTCACCGGGCCCGGGATGGTGGCTGGCGTCAGACGGCAAGTGGTACCCGCAGCAATGGGAGTACACCTGGGATTACCGGGAGGGGGACACCGCGATGGACGAGATGAAGCTGAGGGCCGATGAGCTCGGTCGGCTGGGGTGGGAGATGGTCGGGCTGGACGCCGACCACCGCGGAGCCTTTTCCGTCGCATGTTTCTTCAAGCGGCCGATTGCGCCCTGAACCCGGGGCGCGGGACACATCAGTGAGGCGTCGCCGGCACAAGTGGGTAAACAACGCAGTAACGCGCCGGGCGCGTCGGTTGTGCAAACAGCTCACTAGTTGAAAGGCGGCATCAGATGGCTCGTGACGAGGGGGGCCGGTGGGACGTCGGCATCAAGGACGACGCAGTTTTCGTTCAGCGTGTCTCGGACGCCGACGAGCAATTGTTTCTCGATTCGCTGGACTCCGATGAGGCCCGCAAACTAGCCGAGCTGTTGACGAAATTCGCGGACAAGCTCGACAACTCCGACAAATCGGACTCCGAAAAGTCCAAGGACAAGGACAAAGACAAGAAGGACGAGGGCAAGGGCAAGAAGGACGACAAGGACTCGAAGGACGAGTCCAAGGACGACAAGGACTCCAAGGACGAGGACGACGAGGACTCAAAGGACGACGAGGACGACGAGGACGACGAGGACTCAAAGGACGACGAGGACGACGACGAGGACGACGACGAGGACGACGACGAGGATTCCAAAGACTCCAAGAAGTCGTCGGACTGAGTCCACTCAAGCCGCGGGCCACTTCGTCGCCCGGCAGCCGTTGTCTCTCAACGAGTTTCGGCCACCGACTCTTCGGCCAGGGTCGCGCTCAGGTTGCGGGTCGCGGAAGCGAGCTGCGCCCCCATGCGGGTTACCGCCGCGCCGCTCATCGGCTCCGCGCTGGGGACCAGGCTGAGCATCAGGGCGATGCGGGAATCGGGTCCCAGGATCGGGGAGTCGATGTGGCTCACCTCGTAGGTGCGGTCCGGCTCCAGGCTGACCGGGAACCAGTCCTCCTGGTGGATCAGCTCGTCGGTCAGTTGCTGCGCCAGCTGGCTGAGCCGCGAGGAACGGACCTCGGCGCTGCGCACGATCAGCGCGAGCTCCTGCAGGCGCAGGTCGGGCAGGAGGTGAAGACCGACCGCGTAGCCGCGCTGTTGTGCTGCCGCGATGGCCCGCCCGTAGCGGTCCCGCACGTCCTCGGGCAGCGCGGCCAGCCAGCGCTCCCGCGCCTCGGCCCCGGCAAAGGCAACGGTCGAGGCGCCGTAGGGCGGGCGATGGGGGAACTGGGTGCCGGTGGGCATCGGATGCCCGCCGCCGCGGCGGCTACGAACCTGATCGACCACCGTCGAGTGGTCCTCGCTCACCGAGAACGCCACGCAGTGCGCGCCCGTCGCGGCCGACAGTTCGGCCATCGCGGAGCGGGCCAGCACCAGCGCCGGATAGCGCCCCGCCGCCTCCCGGCCGAGGCGAACCAGGGCGGGACCCAGGTGATAGGTCTTGCGAACCGGGTCGCGCAGCAGCCAGCCGGCTCGCAGCAACTCGGACAGCATCGAATGGCAACTGGCCTTATGGACGCTCAACCGGCGCGACACCTCGGCCAGCGTCATGCCCCGGCTCGCGTCGCCCGCGAGCTGCTCGAATAGGGCCACTACCCGCTCGGTTTGCGGGGAGGGACGCGGCGCCACGGGTGCAATGGTCGCATAGTGCGACTGCTTGCGATGTGATAAGCGACTATGTGACGATCGCCACAATGAATGACCTACCGGGCAAGGTGGCGGTGATAACCGGCGGAGCCGGGGGCATCGGCCGGGCCATGGGCAGGCGGTTCGGCCAAGAGGGCATGAAGGTGGTGCTGGCCGACGTCCTCGCCGAGCCGCTGGACCAGGCGACCCGGGCGCTCGCGGACGAGGGCATCGAGGTGGCCGGCGTGGTCACCGACGTCACCGACTATTCCTCGGTCGAGTCGCTCGCCAAGGAGACGATTTCTCACTTTGGCGGCGTGCACGTGGTGTGCAACAACGCCGGCACCGGCGGGGTCTCCGAGGGTTACATGTGGGAGCACGATCTGGCCGATTGGCGCTGGGGGATCGATGTCAACGTGTTGGGCGTCATCCATGGCATCAAGGCCTTCGTGCCCCTCCTGCTCGAACGGGGCGAAGGGCACGTGGTCAACACCTGCTCGGGCAATGGCGGGTTCGCGCCGATCGCTCGCGGGGCCATGGGCGGACCGGCCACGGCGGTCTACCCGATGACCAAGGCCGCGGTGCTCTGTCTGACGGAGAGCCTCTACACCCACCTGGAGATGACGGGGACGGGGGTGCGGGCGCACGTCCTGTTCCCCGGCGGCTTCTTGAACACCGGCATCTGGGAATCGTGGCGACACCGACCGCGGCGCTACGCCGCGACGCAGCAGCGTCACGCACCCGATCAGACCTTGGCCAAGGTGGTGGCCCGCTTCGAGGCCGCCGGTGCGCATGTCGAGTTCACTCCGCTCGAGACGGTCGCCGACCTGGTGGTGGAAGGCATTCGCGCGGAGCGCTTTTGGATGATGGGGCCACCCACACCGGCCGATCAGGTCGTGAGCCGAAAGGCGGCCTCGATCCTGAATCGCGGCACACCCGATTACCTGGTCGACGTCCTCGGCCGAAGCGCCGGGAAGGCTGAAGAGACTGAAGAGACGGAAGGAGAAAAGCGTTGAGCAACAAGGAAATCCGCTACGGTCCTCGCGCACCGGAGGCGCAGGTCGACCATGAGATCGATGCCACCAAGGCGCCCATCGCCACCGAGGCGGTGACGGTCACCTACCTCACCGATCCGGACATCGTCGCGGCCGTGCTGCCCAAGCCGCTGCAGCCGGGGGCCGAACCGCTGGTGCGGGTTCAGCTTCAGCGCGTGCGCATCGAGGGCAGGCCGCCGTTCGGGTCGGCGGTGTTCTCGGTGGCCGCCCGGCACGGCGAACGCGAGGGCGACTATCCCCTCTTCATGCCCCAGTCCACCGAACAGTCGGTCACGGGCGGGCGCGAAACATTCGGCGAACCAAAGAAACTGGCCCACATCGAGGTGGAGCGCGACGGTGATCGCGTCACCGCTGCCGTTGACCGCTTGGGCTATCAGCTCATCAGGGTGGTCGGGCAGGTCGCCGGCCCGGCGGAGCTGCCGCCCGACCAGGTGAACACCGAGTTCTACTTCAAGTTCCTGCGCGCCCCCGACGGCGGCGGTATCACCGACCCCCACCTGGTCTACGGCGAATACCATCGGCACTACGAGCTGTTGGAGAACATCGACGGCACCCTCGAGTTGGGGGAGTCGCCTCTTGACCCGGTGGCCGACATCGTGATTCGCGAAATCCGGTCGATCACCTGGTGCCGTCGGCGCACCATCCAGGTGGGCCGGATCGCGGCCCGCGTGCCGCAGGAATGGCTGCTGCCGTACGTGCACCAGCGCTACGACGACGTGGCCCTGCTCGCCGCCCCCGGGCCCGAGCCGGCACGGGTGTAGGCGCATGGACCGGTACACGGTCATCTCGGCCGATTGCCACGCCGGCGCTGACCTGCTCGACTACCGCGACTACCTCGATCCGCACTATCGGGATGAATTCGACAGCTGGGCAAGGACATACGTCAACCCGTTCGGCGACCTCAGCGAGCCCGACGCCGAGCACAACTGGAACAGCGACCGGCGGAACTCGGAGCTGGACTCCGACGGCATCGCGGGGGAGGTCATCTTCCCCAACACCGTGCCGCCGTTCTTCCCGCACGCGAGCCTGGCCGCCCCTCCGCCGGAGACCGCGCGGGAGCTCGAGCTGCGCTGGGCGGGCCTGCGCGCGCACAATCGCTGGCTGTCCGACTTCTGCTCGTTGTCACCCGAGCGGCGGGCCGGCGTCGGTCAGATCCTGCTCGGGGATCTCGACGAAGCCATCGCCGAGCTGGCGCACATCGCCAAGCTCGGCCTGCGCGGCGGGGTGTTGCTGCCCGGAATCGCCCCGGGCACCGGCCTTCCCCCGCTCTACGCCGAGCATTGGGAACCGCTGTGGGCGGCGTGCGCGGAGGCGGGCCTGGTGCTCAACCACCACGGCGGCAACGCCGGCCCCAGCCCCACGGACGGGTGGGGCAGCTCGTTCGCGGTGTGGGTGTACGAGACGCACTGGTGGGCGCACCGGGCGCTGTGGCACCTGATCCTCAGCGGCGCACTGGATCGCCACCCGGACCTCACCGTGGTCTTCACCGAGCAGGGCGCCGGCTGGATACCGGCAACCCTCGCTTCGCTCGACGTCGCGGCGGCGCGCTACGGGCGTGCGAGCTCGGCGATCGCCCGGTTCGCCGGGCCCACCGCCGGTTCGCTGCGTCTCAAGCCCAGCGAGTACTGGGCCCGCCAGTGTTACGTGGGCGCCAGTTTCATGCGTCCAGTCGAATGTGCCGAGCGCCAGGCAATCGGCGTCGACCGAATCATGTGGGGGAGTGACTACCCGCATTACGAGGGGACCTTCCCCCACAGCCGAGAAGCGCTGCGGCACACCTTCTCCTGCGTCCCGGCCGACGAGGTGGCGGCCATCGTGGGCGGCACCGCGGCGGCAGTCTACGGCTTCGACCTCGAGGCGCTCGCGCCGCTGGCCGACCGAATCGGCCCGACCGTGGCCGAGGTCGCCGAGCCTCTGACCGCCGTGCCCGCCGGCGCGAGCAGCACCGCCTTCGAGCCCGACCCGATCCGAACCTGGTAGCGAAAGGACGCCCACCGTGGACCCGTACGTCATCATCTCCGCCGACACCCACGCCGAGCTCCCGACCGAGCGATACCGCGAATACGTCGACCCCGAATACCGGGACGACTTCGAGACCTACCTGGCCGAGAAGACCGCCGCGGCGCAGGCCGGTGGATTCATCGACGAGCAGTTCGCGCAGGAGTGGTTCTCCGAGAACGGGGAGGGCATCGCGGGCGGATGGGATGTGGCGCTGCGCGACAAGGAGCTCGACGGCGACGGGGTGGTCGGCGAGGTCATCTTCCCCGACGCCGACGCCGTGACCGGGGTCGCCGGCGCGCCGTTCGGGGCCGGCCTGGGCCAGTCGGGCGACCTGGACCCCGGGCGCGCCATGGCCGGGGCGCGGGCCCACAATCGCTGGTTGGCCGAGCTGTGCAGCCACAGCCCCGAACGTCGGGCCGGGGTCGCGGTGGTGCCGATTCTGGCGGACGTCGACGCGGCCGTCGCCGAGATCACTCGCGCGGCCGAGTCCGGGCTGCGGGGCGGGATCCTGATCCCCGCGCGCTGGGTCGGCTATCCGCCGTATCACGACCGCCGCTACGACAAGGTCTGGGCCGCCTGCCAGGACCTGCAGATGCCGGTGCACACCCACTCCGGTCCGGCCCCCCAGGAGGAGTACGGCGGGCACCTGGGGATCTATGTCACCGAGGTGCGCTGGTGGGGGGCCCGCCCGATGTGGTTCGCGTTGTGGTCGGGAGTGTTCGAGCGATTCCCCCGGCTGCGCTGGGGCGTCACGGAGTGCGGCGCGTTCTGGGCCAACGATCTGCTCTGGCTGATGGACACGCGGTACCTGCGTGAGCATTCGGCCAAGAAGATGAGCCATCAGATGGAGGGCGACCTGACGATGCCGCCCTCGGCCTACTTCGACCGGAACTGCTTCATCGGCGCCACCACCACCGAGCGCCGGGAGCTGGCGCGGCGCTACGAAATCGGCGTTTCGAACCTATTGTGGGGCAACGACTTCCCTCATCCGGAGGGGACGTGGCCGCACACCCTCGACTGGCTGCGTCGCTCCTTCTGGGACATCCCGATCGAGGAGACCCGGCAGATGCTCGGTCTGGCGGCGGCGGAGCTCTACAACTTCGATCTGGGTGCCCTCTCCGGGCTGGCCCGGCGCATCGGCCCGTCGCCGGAGGACCTGGGTCAGGACGACGCCGTCAGCATCCCGAAGTGGGAGGCGGCCCGCCGGACCGGACGCCACTGGCTGACGGACGCGGAGCCGATTCCCGATTTGGTGGAGAGCTGAGGGGAGCGAATCTTCTCGCGGATGCCGACAATCGGCCAGAACCTTGCCCGCGATGTATCGGCGGATGACTATTGAAGAGGTACGGCCGCAGAGGAGAAACAATGGCATCGCACCGCTGGAGAAATTGCGTCGGTGTATGCGCCGCGTTGCTGCCGATCACGCTGTCATTTCCCGCTACCGCCCTCGCCGACAATCCGTCGTGGAACGGCCAGTACGCCATCACGTTCATGGTGGGTCCCAAGGCGGGCACCAGCATGGCGGTGGGCAATCCCGAGGTTCAGCACACCGAGATCTACGGTTTGCGCTCGAGCTGTACGAACGGGAAGTGCGTCGCCACGATCGTCAGCGGCCCTCCACCGACCAACCCGACGGTTCCGCAGCCCGTCCAGTTCACCTGGGACGGAAAGTCGTGGTCGCAAACCAACGATTTCCAGTGGGACTGCATGATGCCCGACACGTCGATCCAATGGAATCCGGCGCGAGCCACGGTCACCTATACGCCCCAACCCGACGGATCGCTCGACGGTCTGATGCACACCGACATTTTGAGCGGCGCCTGCCAAGGCACGATCGACATGGACATGAAGGCTGAACGCGTTTGAATTCACCCCGGCACCGCGACGGCTCAAATTCCGCAAACCCGAGACACCCTTTGGCCGCCCGAATAGCCTCGATCTAGGTTTGGGCGCAACCCACTCCGGCTCTCTTGTAACGGTCTCCGGAAGAGATATCGAAAACTGTCCAATCGGCGGGGATGGTCCACCTGCAGGGCGCACCCACCGGGGAATGCGACCGCAAAGGAAGATCATGACCACACCCGACCGCCCCACCCACCTAAGACTGACAAGAGTGGCCGCCGGCGCGGCTCTCGCCGGCGGATTGGCGATGGCCGTTATGGGGCTGACCGCGGCCACGGCCAACGCCGATCCCGCGCCGCCAAACACCCCCAGCCCAAACCCCACCGCTGCTCAAAATCCGCATTCGGAATCGGGGCTCTGCAACCAAACCGTGGTCCCGCGCGGCGCCCCGGCGCCGCCCCCGGGGTACTGCGGGTAAGGGTCGACCAATGAACTGGGCGACGCTGCTGACCAACGCGCTCGTACCTCTCGCGTCGGTGATTTCGAGCGCCACCGTCGCGATCTGGACGAAGCGCATCGACGCCAGGAACAAGGAGGAAGACCGCCGCCACGAACGCGTCCTCGACTTCGAGAAGCGGGCGGCCGACGACAAGAAGGCCGTGTTGAAGTCGCTGATTTCGGCGACCATCTACGTCAAACGGGCGGCTCAATACGAGGGGTCCGGCACCGCCGAGGAGGTCGCCAGCCAGCGCCGCGCCGAGGCCATCCGAGAGCTCTACGACTTCCGCATGCGTCTCGGCCTCGACGACGGGGTGGCCGAGCTGATGGTCTACGCCGCGCCACCGGTGCGCGACGCGGTAAGTCTTCTGCTCGACGAGTGGGACCGTCAGTTCCGGGAGCATGGGTATTCGCTGACCCAATTGGATTCGTGCAAGCGACAATTGGCGCAGACGACGGCCTGCCCCGCCCCGCAGGAGGACGTCACCGTGTACTACGAGGGCGAACTCAAATGGTCGGAGCTGAGGAGGGTGGAGATGGGGTGGCTGGACCGGTTGGGCCGGGACTCGGATCTCGACCTCGAGGCACTCGTGGAGTTGTGCGACCGCACCCTCGAGGCGGCGCACAGGGACTTGCGCGGCGGATACGGGCTCGACTTCTGACTGCTGTCGGCGCCGGGATGCTCCCCCCTGCCGACCGGGCGTAAACCGTCTGCTGGTTTTTCGGCGTTGCGGCTGGGTACCCTTATCCCCGTGCGCTTCGTTCCCGTTGCCGCTGCAGTCGGAGTAACCGTCGCGATAATGGCGGCGGCGCCCGCTCGTGCCGATTTGAGCGGTTACGGAAATTGCGTGGGAAGCATTACGCAAATCCCGCTGTCGGAACACGATTACCAGAACCAGCAGCTCCTCGGGGTCATTGAGCAGGATCTCAACTCCGGTGTTTCTCCGGCTGCCGAAGCGCAGCGGGTGTCGCACATGGGGTTCGACCCGCGCCTGGCCAATCGGATTGTGGAGTGCGTGGTTCAGGAACGCCCGTAGGCCGGCACGACTCATTGGGGTGAACCACACGTGGGCCACCACCGCGTTTCACGGTGGCGGCCCGGTGGTGTCAGTGTGATCGCGCGGCCTACGCCTTCCGGGTCAGCACCGGCAGGTGGTTGGGCGGTGAGGCCGGCGGATGGGGGTGCGTGCGCGCCGGTGCGTCGGTGACGACCGTCTTACCGTTGGTGCACGTGACGAGCTTTCCGGCGACGATGACGCCCTGGCCCTCGTCGATCGGGATGTCGTAGCCGTCCGGGTCGGTGTAGTGGCATCCGCCGCCCCCGCCGGTGGGCCCGTTGGGCTCGGCGTAGGCGGTGGCTGGCGCCAACGCGACGATGGCCAGCGCGCCGAACAGGGTTGCGGCATAGCGGAAACGAATCGGTTTGCGGGTGGTGCTCTTCATGGTGATCTCCTGTAAGTCGTCGCGGCCCGTCGTTCGGGCTGCGTTCATCGACTGGGAGCTACCAGGAGCACCGAAGGGGACACTTTCCCTTCAGCAGGGAGATGGAGCGCCCGAACCGCTAGGCCGGGCCTTCCCGACGGGGCTCCGCGCGCGCGAGACGGGTGCCAACGTCGCTGATCGAAAACTTTCGCACCTTAGCCATCCGACGCTACTTATTGAGTCACCACTGCGGCCAAGATCCCGCCGACAAACCCGGACAGGACGCCGGCGGCGAGCGTACAGACGAGGATGCTCGCAATATCCAGGATCCCAGTGCCTTGGTGGGGGCGGTCTGGTGGAGGAGGTGGCGGAGCTGAGTCCTGTTTGGGTGGGTCGTCTCTGCTTGACAGCAATGCCGCGAGAGTGAGCACTATGATCAATAAGCCGCTGGTGCTCTCGGCCATGACCAGCACCCGCGCTGTCGTGGAAATGGGCGTGTACCCACTGCCTGGGGGAAACAGTGTCGTCCAACTCAGGTACAGGAAGCCGAAGTGTCCTGACGGCCCGTGAGATGGACCCTCGAATGCACCTGGCCGACCGCCAACCAGGTTCTGGTACCCAAGCGCAAAGATCACGATCACCTGCAGGATGTTCCAAACAGCGATCACCACAGGCCCAACACCCTGGCGTCTCTGCCATTTGATGCCCCGCTGGGTCAGCCCGAACACGTTGTCCAATGACGCAAGGACGAGGTCCTGGAGTCGGTACATGCCTAGCCAAGCGAACACAAGGGCGACGCAGCCTGAGGCGGGGCCGAACACCAGCAAGGCCAAAAGGAATACCAGCCAGAAGATCACATAGCCTTCGAGCCGGCCGGATCCCTTCTTACTCTCGTTTAGGTCTAGCCAGGTCGCGGCTGACACGTACCCGCTGAACATGCACAAGGGGGTGACAATGTGATCCTTCCACGGGCTTGCGGGTCGGCATTCCTTCCACCCCTTCCAATCGAAGACCGCCACGACTATTGCCGTTCCGTTGGTAGTCGGTGCCAGCGGGTGGTCACCCGACTGCGCTTCCCGATTCCGCGGTTGCGTCCACCTTGCGGCGCGCACGTCGAAGCACTACCCCCATTGAATCCAGATGTCTCATCGGCCACGCCATCACCTGTCTATGGTTACACCCATGGCCACCCTCACCGCTATTAAAACTGCTGGCTTCGGAGAAGCAGTGTGATTCGTCCTGGCGCCACCCGGGGGGCCGTTTACCTTGCGGGCCCATCAGGATTCTTCGAAGCGGGATTGCTTTGGCATAAAACGGTCGTAGTGCCCAGGGTCACGGCGCCGCTGGCCTGACGCCAAAGGATCCATGGGTCGACCAGTCGGCTGTAACCAGAGTCATGGACGCAATGGAGTTCGGCCCCGAGCGGCGCGCAGCCCTACAGACGGCAAACCTTGTCCAAGGCCGCTACGACCGGCGCCTGATCATGGAATCCGAGGCGATCTTGGCATCGCTCGACGGGCCCGACGTGGACTCCGGCACCGCTGTAGAGATCGGCTACGGGTTTGCGCAGGGTCTGCTGATCGTCGGTCTTCGCACTGACAGCCGGCGTTCCGCAGACAATGAGCTGCGACAAGCAGATCGAGTCACTCGCTGTTACACAAACGGACCGGATCGATCCAGAGACCGAGCTGAAGATGCGGTTGAAGATCAGCGCGGAGGTTCGGCTGCTTGAGGGTTTGGCGGCTCGGTTGGTGCGGCAGATCAAGACGGACTTGGCGGGTCCGGAGTCGCTGGCGACGGTGAAGGCTCGGCGTGCTGCGAAGCGGCGGTGGGATCGGGATGCCTCGAGTCAGTGATAGCAGTGGCGATGGTGCGCTGAGGGTGGCTGGCATTTATCGGCGGCTGCTTAAGTACGAGCGGGAAAAGTGCTCGAAGCTGGATCCGCGGTTGGTGATGCCGGGGACTCTCGTCGAGCCGAAGGTGTTTCGCCGCTCGGATCTTCGTCTGAAGGCGATGGAGGCTGACGAGCCGACTCTGTTTCCGTGGTGGATGTTAGGCGGGCATACGGTGCGGGTTTGCGCGGGTTCGTCGGTTGAAGCGTGAGGACCGCTCTATCACTGCGTGGCTGGTTCACCCCGACGACACCGTAGTGCCGTTGCGCGGTGCTGATCGCTAGCTGAATCGCTTCTCCGGGAATGACGGCCAGTCGGAATCAATGCCGAAGACATTGGGAGCGTTGAGGTTCCCCTCAGTGCGGACTATCTCGCCGGTCTCTCCTTCGAAAGTGGTGAAGCCGTCGTAGTGGCTCAACGGTACGGCAGCCCATGGGTTGATCCAGAGTTCGGGTAGGTCTAGGGCAATGCGCTGGTACCGGAGGCCCGATCCGATTAGGACTGCAGACACGCGGGTTCCGCGCTGCTCGTCGTTGGATGACCAGTCGCCGCGCCAGTATCCGTTGCGTCTGCGCACAACCTGGATCGAGTCTGGGTCGCCAGGAGTCCACTGCCATTCTTCGCGGCCAAACAAGGCCTGGCCGATGTCGTCCGCTTTGACCAAACTTGTGTTTTCGAGCACGGCTACAACGAGCGGTAGGGGGAGTGGCTCGCGACCGTAACGGCGTCCCTTCCTGCTCACCGCCTCGTAGATGCGAGCTATATCGTCATCGAAATTGATGGAAACCGCTGGGAGGAATCCAATTAGGCGGCCGCCCTTGTACCGAGCATCAGGACGGTTCGGCACCGCGACACAGGTGATTGACCAATCGCGAATCGGGATCACCTTACGTGGCAGGCGTTCTTCCGGCGCAGCGATGAGTTCGTCAGGGTCTAGCTCGGCTAGCCACTGTGCGATCGGTCTTGTCACCTCAATCCGTTTCGGATGTTCTGTGCCTCGTTCGATGTCGTCGATTCCGATGAGGAAGTCTCGTGTCTCGACATCGCTGATGCAGTCATAGATCCAGTCGAGGGTGCCTCGTGTCCCTCCGGCTGCCGCCACCGTGCATTCCACATAGAAGGCAGATGATCCTCGCGTTATGAGGAAGTCGGGTTTGCGTTCCGAGCCCTCAATGGGGGGATGAGGGACCACCTCGTAGCCGAGATGCCGAAATAGGCTGGCGATGTACAACTCCCACCACGCACCGACATGTTGGCCGTCGTCTTTGTCTGTGAATCGTTTATGCAGCTCACGTTTCGCGTCCTTGGGGTGGTGGTTGAACCATCCTTCAAGCAAGGAACGCACGCGGTCCCAGTGTGGGCCGGCGACTCGGTCTAGGAACCCAAAGTTGCTTTCCGAGAACCGGGCCGGGCCGCGGTCGCTGCGTTCGGCATCGCTGAACAGCCTCATGGGTTAGCTCAAGTTTCGCGCGTTGGCGACGCGGTAGTGTTCTCTGATTCGACGGGGGTCGCGAGTGCACCCTAGTGCGATGCAATAAGTAACCACGAAGTCGTCGTTGAGGCCGGCGGCATAGAAGGTGCGCATGTACTCTTGCACCGCCTCTCTTTCGCGGCCACTCCTCGGTGGTGACGAGAGGCGATCGTCGCGAAAGAGCATGCTGATGAACTCCTCGTGCAGCTCTGAGTCGAGCCGAGGTGTCGGCTCGTCGGTCTGCGCGTTGTAGGCGCCCGTGGCTGTGGCCCAGCCGAGAATCCCTGGTGCTTTGCCCCATTCGAAGACGGTCAAAGTTGACTCGCCCACACGCGACACGCACTTAATTAGTAATTCCTCGGTGGGCCACGCAGCCACCACGGGACCACCCCACGGCTCACGGTCCGATCGAGCCGAGACCCACGTCGATGTCTGCGCCAAGGCCGCCAGCACGGGCGGATTGTCGATCGCACTGCCTGACTTTTGCGGTGTCATAATGATTCGCTTCGATCGCCCGCGCCGCTCGTTCTTGTCAAGCCACTTAGCTAGCCGTTCGCTGGCGGCCCTGTCCGGCCGCGCCTCGAATGGCATCCAAGCGGCGTTGTACTTCGGGTGGACGACATGCATGCTGCGGAACCTATCTCGCGCCTGCGCGGGCGTTCAAGGATCGCGACAATGAGAAGGGTGTCGGTGAGATCGACACCCTGGCTAGATGGACTGGTCACACCAGCCTGAACACATCTAGGGATAGGTGCAGAGGACCGCTGGTGGGTTCGGCGTGCACAACGGCGCTATGGCGGGGGCGCACCCTGTTACCGGCATTAAGACGCCGACCATCAGGGTCAGCGCGCGTATGAGCTTCTTTCCCCTGGTCATGGACTGAAAGCGTACGCCCGGCCCCGCGGCGTCGGTGCTCTTTTCCGCGAACACCGAGGGGAAAAACCCGGTCCGCCCCCAGGAGCGAGGGGCGACCCGATCAACATTTTGGACGTAGACCAGGTGCGGTTCGGTTCCACGAAACTGCTAGATCGGACGCCCGCCGCAGGATAAAATTTGGGGCCTCGGGCGAAATGTTCCTTCGGCGGGAAAGCGGAGTTTAGTCATGGCCCGTGTCAGCAAAATCCTCGTTGCCTTGATGATTGCCTGTAGCGCCCCGGTGATGTCGGGGTGCGGCTGCACGAGCACTGTTGTCGGCGCCGCCGGGGGCGAGATCCTCACCTGTGGCTTATGAGCGGTCGCACGCAGCGGTGCCGCGTTCCCCATCACGCTTGTACGTTGTGGCATTGGTAATTGCGGGAACAGCAGCTGACAGGTCAGCCGAAGGACATAGATGGTTCGAGGGCGGAAGCCTCGCCGGCGCGAGGTCTACTCGGTAAACGTTGGACTGCCACCCACCCAGCGAAACGATTACAGTCCTAAGGTTTATCCCGACGCAGAAATCTACCGTGATCACGTCGTCAGCGTTCTTAATGATGCGCCGATCGACGGGTGGGTCTTCGAGCTGGTGTTCCGCTACGGCATCTACCGCGGACTCAACGTGGATTGGGCCATCATGATCAACGCACGTGCGGCGGCAGACGGGCCCAGGGCCGAGCGTAGACGGGTGGAGCGCACCGATATTTGCCACTCCGAAGTTCACTGTCACAAGTTCAGCAATAGCAGTGACCCCGCCGATACGCTCGGCGAACGCACCACCATCATGCCGCTTACTGAAGGTCAGGCGGTTAGAGTTAGTAGGGCATACGACGAACAGATGTCGCTGCTAAGTCGTGAGTGGCCAGAACGAGTGAGGAGGTGGATTGATGGTTGATGTGCACACCATCGCGACATTCGCCTTCGCTCAGATGCGGAGAGACCCTGGGTTTGCCGTGCGGTTTCCATGGGTCCGCAACACCGTCGTTTGCGTCGAATCGGATTTGGCCGCCGACGTGCTTGACGGCCAAGTGGCGCACTACTTCCCGGGGGTTCAAGCCACAATCGCCTGTTACTACCCTCGCGACCACCGAATGATGTTCATTCGGGTCGAAGGCCCATACAAGGCGGATGACAAGTCGCGGGACCCTGACGCCATTACGGCCGACAACTCGGCTGGTCAGCTCACCATTGGAATGCTCGTCGACTCGATCTATCGCCATCGGGGCGGCAACTACAGTGATCTGCCAGTCTTTGGGCGGTGGCAGGCCGGGAAGCCTAGCCAACCGGGGAGCGTGTTAGTTGGTGAAGCCTCGACTATCGAGGCTGAAAAGAAACTCGCACTCGCCTAGGACTCCCTGGCCCCGTTTAGGTTGGAAGTCGTCCGTACCGTTGGTGCCCACTCGGGCACTTGAAGGTCGCAATGATGTAGATCGGTTGGTCGGGAGTCCCCACCAGGATGATTTCCGATCCCTCGACAGGTTCGGCCAGGTCCCCGCAGTTGCGGCAGATGCGTGTCATTCGTTGTGTCATGACTTCAATTGTCTTCATCTGTGCCGCTTCTCCGATTCGAGACAAATATCAGCGACAACCTCGCCGACGAGCCGTTCGATGCAGCGAGAGCTTCGCCGTCGGTAGCTGCCAGCCAGGACACTGATGCGAACTCGGCGCACAGGCCGACGTACTCGCCGTCTTCGGGCGACTACTCCGCACGGTACGTGTAGTGGCTCACCGATTCCCCCTCGCGCTCATGTGGAGCGCGCGCAGAAGCGGCCCGGTCGTCGTGTCACCTCACAGCCTCACGAACCGGCTGACTTGCTCTGCCTACGGTTGTATCTATGCAACCCGATCCACGCTGCACCGTCATCATGACCCAAACCATCAAAGCCTCGGGTTTGGCGGACCACCAGCGCCGGTACTGGCCACTGTTTATCGATGACAACGTGCCGCAGTACGGACTCGATGGAGCGCCTGTCTACTTCTCCCGAAAAATCAAGACTGTCAACGATTACTTCGGCTACATCGAAAACCGGGCTCAGCTGACAGTCGCGTTCGAGGATGGAACTCCTGGCCGGATGTTCGACCCCGACGACGAGGTAGTTGTGCACTTCATCATCCGAGGGACTGACATAACCGCGGGCGGTTAAATAACCGGAGCCGAACGAAACCGGGCCCTCGCCGGGTCAGATACGCCGGGTCACAGCCGTACGAAACGGGCGAACCCGTCGATGGTCTGGAAGTACTGATGGCACGTCGCACATGTGGGTGCCCAGCCTTCTTCCATGTCGGCCAGACGCCGCCGAATCCACCGATTGCGGTGGTACGTGCACAACAGCTTGTGGCCGCACGGGGCGTGCTGGATCGCCAGCCATGTGGCCGGCCGCTGGCACGGTCGCGGGCTTTGGCCGGTCTGGCAGCGGGGCGGTTCATCCCACGTGTCGACGATCTCATCGAAGGCTGGGTCCCTTGGGGTGCGAGTGGTCATGGCCAGCTACCTATCAGTTCGGTTGCTAGCGCCCCGATAGACCAGTTCACATGTAGTTCACTTGGCCTGCTCTGCGGCTCAGATTATGGCTCTGAGCATTGCCGAAGCTGGTGCGCGATACTGGGATTGAACCAGTGACCTCTTCCGTGTCAGGGAAGCGCTCTCCCGCTGAGCTAATCGCGCCGGGATCAAAAGCTGGAGGTGGAGACGGGAATCGAACCCGTGTGCACGGCTTTGCAGGCCGTTGCCTCACCACTCGGCCACTCCACCGCTGGGATTGATGCCACTTGCACCTTCGAGCGGATGACGGGATTCGAACCCGCGACCCTCACCTTGGCAAGGTGATGCGCTACCAACTGCGCTACATCCGCGCGCCTCGGACGAGATCGTCGCCCGTTGCGAAGCACGACGATAGTCGACGTGAGCGGGCACATACAAATTTCTCGGTACGAGCCGCGTCCAGGCTAGCGCAGACCCCGACAGGCGCACGCGGCCCATACTGGGGAGCCGGTCCGTGCTAGTCTTCGACGTCGTTCGCCTCTCGGCGCCGGTCCCGTGGCTCAGTGGGAGAGCGTCCGCTTCACACGCGGAAGGTCGCTGGTTCGATCCCAGCCGGGACCACCACAAGTTGGCTGTTCCAGCGCAAATTTTCCCGCCATCGCCCCAGGTCATTCCGCGATATGGTGACACGACCAGTGCAAGGCGCACCGGCCTTACTCGCGAGGACAGAGATCGTCGATGGCCGACGTGGACGCAGAGGCGATCCAGCAGGATCTGATCGCCGGGGTCGCCGCGGAACTCGACTTCGAGGGTGTCGAGGAGATCGGGCGCGGGGGATTCGGGGTCGTCTACCGTTGCGCCCAGCCTGAGCTCGACCGCCGGGTGGCGGTCAAGGTACTCACCAACGACCTTGACCCCGACAACCTCGACCGCTTCCTGCGCGAGCAGCGCGCTATGGGCCGGCTCTCCGGTCACCCGCACATCGTCACGGTCCTGCAGGCCGGCACCACCCGCAGCGGCCGGCCGTTCATCGTCATGCCCTACCACGACAAGGGGTCGCTGTGGGGCCTGGTCAGCGGCCAGGGTCCCCTGCCCTGGCCCGAGGTGCTCAGCATCGGTGTCAAGCTCGCCGGGGCGCTGGAGGCCGCGCACCGCTCCGGCATTCTGCACCGCGACGTGAAGCCGGGAAACGTCCTGCTGACCGACTACGGCGAGCCGCAGCTGACCGACTTCGGCCTCGCGCGGATCGCCGGCGGGTTCGAGACCCGCGCCGGGGTGGTCATCGGTTCCCCCGCGTTCATCGCGCCCGAGCTACTCGAAGGCGCCACGCCGACAACCGGTTCCGACGTCTACTCGCTGGCCGCGACGCTGTTCTGCGCGCTCACCGGCCACCCGCCGATGGGCCGGTCGGTTACCGAAATGCTCACCGAACGGGGCGTGCCCGGCGACGTCGTCGCCGTGATCGAGACCGGCATGACGCGCGACCCCACGCGCCGGCCGGTCACCGCGCTCGAATACGGCGAGCAACTGCGCGAGGCGCAACGCCGTCACCGGATCCCCGTCGACACCATGGTCGTGCCGGTCGACCTGGCGGGATCGACAGTCCCGGCGGCCGCGTACCGCGCTCGCGAAACCGCGTCGACGCCGCCGGCGCCGGCGACGAAATTCCGTCCCCCCGCCTCGACTCGATCGCTCGTCCCGCGCGACCGCTTGATGGCGCTGCTCCGCGAGGCCGGGCGCCGGCGGCTGATCCTCCTGCACGCGCCGTCGGGATACGGCAAGACCACCCTGGTGGCCCAGTGGCGCGCCGAACTGACCGCCGCCGGCGTGACGGTGGCCTGGCTGACGGTGGACGACGACGACAACAACGTGGTGTGGTTCCTCGCCCACCTGCTCGCCGCGATCCGGCGGGTGCGTCCCGCCCTCGCCGAACCGCTCGAGCAGATGCTCGAACAGCGCGGCGACGAGGCGACCCGCTTCGTGTTGACCTCGCTGATCGACGCGATCGACGACCTCGGCGAACCGATCACCCTGGTCGTCGACGACTGGCAGCGGGTGTCCGACCCCCAAGCGATCGACGCCCTGCGCTTCCTGATCGAGCACGGGGGTGATCACCTGCAGATCGTCGTGACCAGCTGGTCGCGCCCCGCCGTGACGTTGAGCAAGCTGCGAGTCCGCGACGAGCTGGTCGAAATCGATTGCGAGAAGCTGCGTTTCGACAATGACGAGGCGCGGTCCCTGCTCAATGACGTCGCGGGGCTGCAGCTGGCCGGAGAGGACGTGGCGGCGCTGACCGCTTCGACGGACGGCTGGGTCGCCGCCCTGCAACTGGCGACGCTGTCCCTGCGGGGCGGCGGCGACGCAGGCGACCTGGTCAGCCGCATGGCCGGCGACGACGAGGCGGTCGAAGAATTCCTCGCCGAGAACGTCCTGGACACCCTGGAGCCCGAGCTGGTCGAGTTCATGATGGCGACCTCGATCACCGAACGAATCTGCGGTGAGCTGGCATCGGTGCTGGCCGAAGTCGGCGGCGGGCACGCCATTCTCGAGGACATCGAGCGGCGCGGCCTGTTCCTGCGCCGCATTGATCATGCCCCCCAATGGTTTCGCTACCACCAGATGTTCGCGGGGTTCTTGCGGCGCCGGCTCGAGCGCGACGATCCCGATCGTCTTGCCGAGTTGCACCACACGGCCTCGGAGTGGTTCGCCGAGCACGACCACATCAGCGAGGCCGTCGACCACGCGCTGGCCGCGGAGGAGACCGCGCACGCGGTCGACCTGGTCGAGCGCCTGGAAACCAGGGCGCTGATCAACCAGTCCCGCATGACGACCTTTCTGGGCCTCGTCGAGAAGCTACCCCCGCAGCTCGTGGTCTCCCGGCCGCTGTTGCAGCTCGCGTCGGCGTGGGCCAACATCCTGCTGCACCGCAGCGAGGCCACCGAGGCCGCGCTGGAGCGCTTCACCGTCGCGCTGGCCAGGGCGGACCTGCCCGAGGCGAGGCGCGCGGACCTGGCCCTGGAAGCCAGCGTGGTGCGCGCGGTGGCCGAGATCTATGCCGACCGGACCGACGGGCTGGAGGAACTGTTGGCCGACGTCGTGTCCCGCGCGGACGAGCTGCGTCCCGTGCTGCCGCAGGCCGCCGCCACCGCGTTGGCGTTCGCGGCGATCTACCGCTTCGATCTGCCGGCCGCGCAACGACTCCTGGCGTGGGCGGAGCCCTTCAACGAGCAGGTCGGCGCGGTGGGCGCCGTCTACTCGTGTAGCTGGGCCGGCATCGCCGCCCGCCAGCGGCTCGACATCCCGCTAGCGCTGCGCAAGTTTCGCGAGGGGTTCGAGATCGGTTCGGCCGTGGGCTCGCACTCCTACGCGGCCCGCATCGCCGGCGCCGTGCTCGGCGAATTGCTCTACGAGACAGGAGAATTGGACGATTCGGCCGCGCTGCTGGAGGAGAGCTACCACCTCGGTCCGGAAGGCGGCGGGGTGGACTACCTGGCTGCTCGCTACGTCGTCGGCGCCAAAGTCAAAGCCGCACAGGGCGATCGCGACGAGGCGATCGGCCGCCTCGACGCCGGGATGGCGGTGGCCGAGAAGCTGCGGCTGCCGCGCCTGGCGGCCGCCATCAACCACGAGCGGGTCAGGCTGGGGCTGAAACTCGAACCCTCGGAGGCCGACCGGCTGCGGGCCGCCGGCGACGTGCCCCGGGACGGGAACGGGATCGCCACCGTCACCGCCGAGCTCGACGCGGCCTCCGGCATCCGGCTGCTCGCCCGAAGCCGCGCCCGAGACGACCGCGACCGGGCATGCCGGAACGCCGTCGCGCTGCTGGCCGGCATCGACGCGGCCGCCCGGCCGCTGGCGAACCTGCAGGCCCGCCTGCTGCTGGTCGAAACCCTCACCGCCGCCGGACGTCCCGCCGACGACGACCTCGCGCTGGTGCGTGCCCAGTGCGCCCAACACGGATTGCCGCGGCTGCTCATCGACGCCGGCCTCGGCTGACGGCAGACAACACACACAAAGGACGGTGGAGCATGGTAGGCAACCACGAAGGCATCGCAATCCTGAAACTCGAGTGCCCACAGGGCCATCCCGTCGGGAGGCTGCTCAAGGAGGCCCCCCATCAGGCGGTCGCCTTCGACCCGGGCGCCCAAGTGGGGCCGCGCCGCTTCTGGCCGGACGAAGACGACCAGCCCAGGTTCACCGCTCGATGCCGGTTCTGCGACAAGCCGGTGGGCGAGGCCACGACCGCGCTGCAGAACCAACTAGCCACCCTGATCGACGACGCGTCCGCGGCCAGCGCGACGGCCACGCTGCCGTACCTGTAGGTCGTGGCGGCTACTGTAAGAGCGACAGTAGCGACCGATGAGAGGAATCCCGTGGCCCAGGTTCCCCCGGCCCAGCACGACACCCCCCGCCCGCCGGAGGGGGACTGGCTCGGCACGCCGTATCTCACCCTCGAGCGGCACGGGTCGATCGCGGTGTGCACCATCGACCGCCCCGAAGCGCGCAACGCCCTGACCCCCGCGATGTACTTCGGGATCCGTTACGCCGTCGGACGTGTCGCGGAGGACCCGGACCTGGCCGGGCTGCTGATCACCGGGACCGGGGATGTCTTCGCGCCCGGCGGTGACATGGGCGGCGGGGGAGCCACCGACAACTGGATCACCTTCGGCGGCGCGCTGGGCATGGACGTCACGCCGTTTGACACGGTGCGCACCTCGGCCAAACCCGTCGTCTCCGCGGTCAACGGCCTGTGCCAGGGCGGCGGGTTCCAGATCGCGCTGTGCAGCGACCTGTCGATCGTCAGCGAACGGGCCACCTTCCGCGTCCCCGAGCTGTTCCGCGGCTACGCCGACACCTACTACAGCCAGATGCTCACCCGCGTCATCGGGCCGGTGCGCACCCGCGACCTGATGTTCACCGGGCGGGTGCTGACCGCCGCGGAGGCCCTGGACTGGGGCCTGGTCACCCGCGTCGTGCCGCACGGTGACCTGCTGGACACCGCGAAAGAGCTGCTCGCGCAGTGTTGTCGGACCGCGCCGCGGGCCCGCGGCGTGATCAAGTCGAGCATCGACAGCTACCTGGGTCTCTATGACCGCATCGGCATGACCAGCAGCCTCAGCGACGCCGAGGCCCGCGAGGGTTTCCGCGCGTTCAAGGAGCGCCGTTCACCCGACTGGGTGCACCCCGATCTGCGGGTCGAGGGACGGCTATAGGTCGATCCACTCTCCGTGCGGGGCGACCCGCAGCCGGTCGCCGATCCCGGCCTGGTCGAAGGCCGCCGCGAATTCGCCGGCGCCCTCGCTGAAGTGGGCCCAGCCGTCGACGTGGGCCGGTATGACGACGCGGGCCCCCAGGATCTCGGCGGCGGCGGCCGCGCGCGCCGAGGTCAGCGTCAGCGGCCGGCCGCGCTCCTTGGCCGGCACGCTCGCCGCGCCCGCGAACAGCACCGCGACGTCGATGACGCCCACCCGGTCGGCCACGTCCTTGACCGCCGCCATCGAGGCGTTGTCGCCGCTGAGGTACACGGTGGGCAGGCCGGGCCCGGACAGCACGAAGCCGGTCACCTCGCAGTTGACGTGCCCGCTGGCGTCGCGCTGCCCGTCGGCCGGCCCGTGAACCGCCGGAACCGCTTGCACCGCAAGCGATCCGGACAGCTCGTAGGTCTGCCAGGGCGCGACCCCCACCGCGGGTGGTCCCAGCCGGGCGGCGCCACCGGGGTGGGTGAGCACCAGCGGCGCGGCCAGGGCCATGCGGCGACCGTCGTCGTCGAGGTTGTCCGGGTGCTGGTCGTGGCTGATCAGCACCGCATCCACCGGGCCGAGCGCGTCGGCGTTCACCGCCGGCCCGGCGAGCTTGGTCAGGTATGCGTGCACACCGGGCGGGTCGAACGTCGGGTCCATCACGATCCGCCGGCCGGCGATGTCGACCACCGTGGTCGGCCCGCCCAGCACACTGATCGCACGATCGCGCCGTTGCGCGTCGACCGCGGCGCTCATACGCCCCGCCCCCGGTCACGCCAAAACGGTTCGCGCAGAGCGGCTTTCAGGATCTTCCCGCTCGCGTTGCGGGGCAGCGATTCCACGAAGTCCACCGTCCTCGGGCACTTGTAGCCGGCGAGGTGCTGACGGCAGAAGCCGATGACGTCTTGCGCGTCGGTCTCGCCGTCGGCCACGACGATCGCCTTGACCGATTCACCCCAGAAGTCGTCGGGGACACCGATCACCGCGGCGTCGGTGATCGCGGGGTGCTCGATGAGCACGCTTTCCACCTCGGGCCCGTACACGTTCTCGCCGCCGGTGATGATCATGTCCTTCAGGCGGTCTTCGATGTAGACGTAGCCGTCCGCGTCCAGGCGCCCCACGTCGCCGGTGCGCACCCAGTCCTCGTCGGTGATCGTCTCGGCGGTCGCCTCCGGCCGGTTCAGGTAGCCGGTCATGTTCTGGTTGCTCCGCACCCAGATCTCGCCCGCCTCGCCGGCCGCCACCGCGGCGCCCGTCTCGGGATCCACCACCCGAATCTCGGTGCCCAGCACCGCCTTTCCGGCCGCCAGCTGCAGGTGTGGGCGCGCGGAATCGCGGTGGTCGTCGTCGCTTAGCGCGGTGACCGCCCCGCACAGCTCCGTCTGGCCGTACACCTGCACGAAACGGGTGTCGGGCCAGGTCGACAGCGCCCGGTGCAGCAGCGGCAGCGGCATCGGCGCGGCCCCGTAGACGATGTAGCGCAGGCCGGCGATCGTGGCGTGCGCCGCCTCGCCGGCGTCGAGGAACCGGGCGATCACCGGCGGGACGAAGAAGGCGTGGGTGGCACCGGCCCGCACGGCGCCCGTGAGGGCGGCGGCGTCGGGTTCGCGGGTCATGATGGTGGGCACACCGGCCCGAATCCCGAACAGTGCGTAGCCGATTCCGCCGACATGGAACAGCGGCATGGCGACGAGGTTCGCGTCCCCGTCGTCGAAGGGGAAGGCCGGCGCCAGGTTTGCCGCGTGGTTGACCAGCGCACGCTGGCTCAGCAACACGCCCTTCGGGCGCCCCGTGGTGCCCGAGCTGTAGATCACCAGCGCGGTTTCGCTCTCGTGCACGTCGATGTCGCGCTCCGTGGGAGACGCGGCCGCCAGCAGGGATTCGTACTCGTCACCCACCACGACGATGCGCTCCACCCCCGGCGCGCGTGCGGCGGCCGCCTCGGCCGCGGCCCGCAGCTCGGCGCCGACGAAGAGCAGCCGCGCCCCGCTGTCGTCGAGCACGTGCACGAGTTCGTCGCCCATCGCGCGCCAGTTGACGACGGTGGTCACGGCCCCGATCGACGCCGCGGCGAACAGCACCTCGAGGCAGGCGGGGTGGTTCTTGTCCAGGAACGCGACGCTCTGACCGCGCCGCACACCGGCGGCGCGCAGCGCGCCGGCCGCACGGCGGATTCGCGCGGCCCAGTCGGCCCAGGACCACTCCAATTCGCCGTAGCGGATCGCGACGGCGTCGGGCCGCTGCTGTGCGTGCCGATCGACGAATCCCGCCAGCGTCTCCGTGGTGTTCGCCGTGGTGTCGGCTGGTGGCATGAGGCCCCTCCGAGGTCGGTTTGCTCCATTCTGCGATAGCGATCATGCCAGGACGTGCGGTCGGCCTGCCCGGTCCGCTGGGAGGTTCCGCCTACCACTGGTCACCAACAAGTCCTGGCGCAACGGTCGCCGCCGTCGCACGATCGAGCCATGCCAGCAAGGACGCGTCTGCCACCACTGCCACCGGCCACGTTGAGTGCTGATCAACGGGAGCTCTATGACGACATGGCGGCGATGATCGGAGACCACTTCGGGGAACTCATCGCCCGCCGCGAGGACGGTGCCCTTATCGGCCCCTTCAACGGCTGGCTGCATTTCCCGAATTTCGGGAAGCCGGCCTGGGCCTTCAACAAGGCGCTATGGGAGCACAGCGTGCTGCCCGCCACGGTCCACCAGCTGGTGATCCTGGTGACCGCCGCCAAGTTCGGTGCTCGCTACGAGATCTATGGCCACGAGTACTTCGCCCGACGCGCGGGGCTGCCCGACCGGACGATCGCGACCATCGCCGCCGGCGAGCGGCCCAGCGACCTCAGCAGTGACCAGGCGGTCGCCTACGACATGGCGGCGGCGCTGAACCGTGGCGGGGCGCTGGCCGAGACGACGTACCAGGCGGCGCGACGTACGTTCGGTGAGCAAGGCCTCGCCGAAATCGTTTTTCTTGTCGGCTGCTTCTCGATGGTGGCCGTCACCCTCAACGCGTTCGATGCGTCGGTTCCGGGACGCGAGGGGGACGGCGAATAGTACTGCACGCCTTGCTGATTCGCCTGAACCAGTTCGCATCCCTCATTCCATCGAGCGGATCATCATCCCGCCGTCGTCCACGGCCTGCGGGGTCGCGTTGTTGTTCTGCCGGAAGTCGATGAACGCTGACCGCCGGTTGGACGTGTTCAGCAGCTCGGTGAACGTGCCCAGGACGGGAATCGGGCCCTCCGGGGCCGGCACGTCGGCCGTGTAGTCGATGGACGCCTGCTGTTGAAAGTTCGCGCTCTGCAGCGGCCGGGTGTCCGGCGCGGTCAAAGTCTTCATGTCGCCCAGGCCGGAAGATGACGCGTACTCGCTCATGTCGGCCTGCAACACCGCACCGACATCCGTCGCGCCGGCGGGCTTGACCGCGACCCGCAGCTGCGCGCTGCCGTCGGCGTTGCTGAGCGCCACCCAATTCGGCCCGCGGTGCCCGAGCGTCCAGCCGGGCGCGGGGACGATCGAGACGCCGTCGGCAACATCGACCGGATCGGCCGAAACGAGCCGCACCGGCGCCGCATGGGTGGTGGGGAAGAGGACGACCGCCGCCGTCACGGCGGTGGCGACGGCCAGGCCGGCGGCTGCCCGCCGCGGGCGTATTGGCTGGGGGGTCGACATGTGTGGCTCCTGCTCAGGCTCTGGGCGAACGGGGGGATTCGCCCGCCGGTTCTAACGATCTCCCCGCAAGCGGGCCGGTGTCCAAGACCGCGGCACTATTTGGTGATAGCTCTCCTCTATCGAAACCGGCTTCGGTGGCGGACCGGTGTGTCAACATGTCTGCGGCCCAACCGACCTTCGACCGAGGGGACCAGACGTGGCGAACCCTGACCGTGCCCGCTCCCGAACCTTCGTCGTGACGGGCGCCGCGTCCGGAATCGGCCTGGCGACCGCGCGGCGCCTACTGGCCGAAGGGGGCACGGTGATCGGCGCCGACCTGACCGCCGCGCCCGACCTGGGGCCGGGGTTCACGTTCGTCACCGCCGACGTCACCGACGAGGCGGCGATCGCTGCGGTGCTCGCCGCCGTGCCCGACCGCCTGGACGGCGTGCTGCACGCCGCCGGGGTCGCCGGCGGCGGCCCGGTCCACCTGCTCGACAGGGCCGAGTGGGACCGGGTCATCGGGATCAACCTGACCGGCACGTTCCTGGTCGCCAAGGCGGCGCTGGCCCGGATGATCGAGCAACCCCGGGTCGACGGCGAACGGGGTTCGCTGGTGACCGTCGCCAGCGTCGAGGGCCTGGAAGGCACGGCGGGTGGCAGCTCGTACAACGCGGCGAAGGGCGGCGTCGTCCTGCTCACCAAGAACATCGCGCTCGACTACGGACCGAGCGGCATCCGTGCCAACGCCATCTGCCCCGGCTTCATCGAAACGCCGATGGCGCAAAGCGTGTTCGGCCTGCCGGGCATGGAGGGCCCGCTGCACTCCATCACCGAAGAACACGCCCTGCAACGGCTGGGGCAGCCGGGGGAGGTCGCGGCCGTGGCGGCGTTCCTGCTGTCGCCCGACGCCTCCTTCGTCAGCGGCCAGGCAATCGCCGTCGACGGCGGCTACACCGCAGGCCGCGATCACGGTGTCGTGAAACTCTTCGGCTTTCCCGAATAGCGCTTTAAGATTCGCGCATGGTCACTCCCGACGAGGCGATCGAGGCGATCCGAGGCACCGGCGGTGCCCAGCCGGGTTGTCGCGCGCTGCACGCCAAAGGCACGCTCTACCGCGGCACGTTCACCGCGACCCCGGACGCGGTCATGCTTTCGCGCGCAAAGCATCTCGACGGCTCGACGGTCCCGGCGCTGATCCGATTCTCCAATGGCGCGGGCAATCCCAAGCAGCGCGACAATGTGCCGGGGATCCGCGGCATGGCGGTGAAGTTCACGCTGCCCGACGGCTCCACCACCGACGTGTCGACGCAGACCGCCCGGCTGTTCGTCTCGAGCACGCCCGACGGATTCGTCGATCTGCTCAAGGCGATGCGGCCCGGCCTGACCACGCCGCTGCGCATGGCCAAATACTTCCTCACCCATCCGCGGCTGCTCGGCGCGCTGCCGGTGGTGCGCGACGCCAACAAGATCCCGGCCAGCTACGCGACCACCGAATACCACGGCTTGCACGCATTCCGCTGGGTCGCCGCCGACGGCAGCGCCAGATTCGTTCGCTACCATCTGGTTCCGGCTGCCGCGCAGAACTACCTGTCCGCGTCGGCCGCCCACGGCGAGGGTGCGGACTTCCTCACCGACGAGCTGAATGCGCGCCTGGACAGCGGGCCGGTGCGGTTCGAATATCGCGTGCAGATCGCCGGTCCCGCCGACTCCACGGTCGACCCGTCCGCGGCATGGCAGAGCACTCAGATCGCGACCGTCGGCACCATCGAGATCACCGGCCTGGAGACCCAACGCGAGCACGGCGGCGACATCGTCGTGTTCGACCCGATGCGGGTGACCGACGGCATCGAACCCTCCGACGACCCGGTCCTGCACTTCCGGACGCTCGCGTATTCGGCGTCGGTCAAGCTGCGCACCGGCGTCGACCGCGGGGCCGAGGCGCCGCCCGCCTGACCGGGAAACCCCCGCCCGCACTCGCCCGCGGGCCGAAACCGGCGGCAGGCTAAGGTTTTTCTTCAGTGTCGCCTTCCCACATGCTCTTGATCTGTTTGGCCGGGCTCGGCGCGGGCGCCATCAACGCGCTCGTCGGGTCCGGCACCTTGATCACGTTCCCGACTTTGGTCGCCCTCGGCTTCCCGCCGGTCACCGCCACGATGTCGAACGCCATCGGCCTGGTCGCCGGCAGCGTGTCGGGCACCTGGGGCTACCGCGCCGAGTTGCGCGGTCAATGGAATCGCCTGCGCTGGCAGCTGCCCGCCTCGTTGGCCGGCGCGGTGCTGGGCGCCTTCCTGTTGCTGCACCTGCCGGAGAAAGTCTTCGCCGAGGTGGTGCCGGTGCTGCTGGTGCTGGCTTTGGTGCTGGTGGTCGTGGGCCCACGGATCCAGGCGTGGACCGGCCGGCGCGCCGAGGTAGCCGGCCGCTCACCCGAACACATCACCCCCGGCCGCATGGCGGTCCTGGTGCTCGGCACGTTCGCCGTCGGCGTCTACGGCGGCTATTTCACCGCCGCCCAGGGCATCCTGCTGGTCGGGGTGATGGGCGCGCTGCTGCCGGAGTCGGTGCAGCGCATGAACGCCGCCAAGAACCTGCTCACGCTGGTGGTGAATGTGGTTGCCGCCGTGGCCTATACGTTGGTGGCGTTCGACCGGATCAGCTGGCCGGCCGCCGGGCTGATCGCGGCGGGCTCGCTGGTCGGCGGACTGATCGGGGCGCGGTACGGGCGGCGGCTGTCGGGCAACGCGCTGCGGGCGACGATCGTGGTGGTGGGCCTGATCGGGCTGTACCGACTGGTCGCCGTGGCGTGACCGAGGCGCGGGCCGCATCGGCTGTGCGTTCACGGCTTTGAGTGTGCGCCCAGGGAGGGCCCGCCCGGCGTGTCGCCGCCCTGGGCGCACGCGCAAGTGAACAGAGGCGCGGCAACCGGTTCAGTCCAGCGTGGCGGCGGCCACCTCGTCGATGACGTCCCTCACCTCGCCGCGCTTGCGCCACGCCCGCCGCTGGCGCATCGCCCCGTTGCCCTGGGCTGCGACGCGGTCGAGTTCGCTTACGACGCGGCCATATTCGCCGAGCGTCTCCAACGCCGGCCGCACGCGTTGCACGAGGGCGCCCAACTGATCGCGCGCGGACACGGCTCCGCGGCCGTGGACCAGGTCGAGCGTGCGTCCGGCGAGGCCGTCGTGGGCGGCCTTCCAGTAGGCCGCGCGCAGGGCCGCCGGGGGAAGCCGCCCGGGCTGGTCGTCCTCGAGTGCCGTCATCACCGCGGCCCGGACCAGCGTCGCGAGCAACACCGTCTCGGCAACCGTCGCCGGCACGTCGGCGACCCGCACCTCGATCGTCGGGAAATTCTCCGACGGGCGCACGTCCCAATAGACCATCTTGCGGTCCAGGATGACCTCGCTGTCGATCAGCATCCGCACCGTGCGGTCGTAGTCGTCGGGGGAGGGGAAGAAGGGCGGGGGCCCGGCCACCGGCCAGCGTCGCCACAGTACGCTGCGCCAGCTGGCGTAGCCGCTGTCGGCGCTGCGGTAGATCGCCGAATTCGCCGACAGCGCAAGCAATGACGGCAGCCACGGCCGCAGCCAGTTACTGACGTGAATGGCGGCCGCACGGTCGGGAACCTGCACGTGCACATGGCAGCCGCAGATGCCTTGCTCGTGGGCGACCATCCCGTACTCGGCGCCGATACGCCGATAACGCGGGGTGTCGGTGACGGGAAACTCGTGGGGCGTGGCGGGCGGAAGCCCGGCCGCGAGCAGCCGCAGCCCCACCGACTCGGCCGCCTCGGCGGCCGTGCGCCGCAACCGGGACAATTCCTCGCCGAGTTCCGAGCTGGTCGCCACGACACTGGAGGTGGTCTCCACCTGGCAGCTGCTCAGTTCCAGCTGCAACTCGACGCCCCGGCGTTGGGCCGCGGCGGCCACATCGCCGTTTCGCGGAGCCGGTTCGCCCGTTCGCGGGTCGACGAGGAGAAATTCCTCTTCCGCTCCGAAGGTGGGAGGGGCGCTCATCCCGTCGGGGGCGGGCCGATCAGTGGCGGCGCTGCCCCGTCACCAACGGGCCGCGGACGCCAGCGCGGAGTCAGCGGTCGGGTAGATGGGCAGCAGCGCGGACAGGCCGCACGCGTCGACGATGCGGGCGACGATCGGCTCGCGGCTGACCAGGCGCAGCTCGACGCCGCGGTTCTTGCAGCGCTTCGCCTCGTCGGCCAGCACCGCGAAGGCGCAGCAGCCCATGAATTCGAGGCCCGTGACGTCAATGACCAAGGGCCCCGGCGCGGCGACGATGCCGGCGACCTCGCTGATCAGCTGGCGCCAGGTGTGCTCGTTGCAGGCGTCGACCTCCCCGCCCGCGTAGATCAGCACCGCCGGTCCGCTGCGATCGGCTGTCGCGCGCAGCGTGCTGTTCGGATCGCCCAACTCATAGACCAGCTTGGTGCTCAGCATGAGGTGGGTAGTTGTCATAGGTTCTGCAATGGCCGAGCTCATCGTGGCCTCCTAATCGACTCGCGTCTCACGACGCTGCGATGGATGCCCGTCCTGCCGTCTGAAGACAGACTCTTCGCGGAGTGCGAATCTCATTTCTATAACAAGACAGGTCGGTCTGTCTACATGTCCTGGCTAAGAGTATGTTGTGCGTTGTTATGACAACTTCCGATGTCGGAACGCCTCCCGCGTCGGCTCGTCAACGCATCTTGACCGCCGCATATGACCTGTTCAGCCGACGTGGAATCCGTGCTGTCGGCACGGAGGAGGTGATCGAGAGGGCCGGCGTCGCCAAGGCCACGCTGTACCGCCATTTCGCCACCAAAAACGACCTCGTGCTGGCCGTGCTGCAGCGGCGCGAGGAGGTGTGGACCCACGGCCTGATCGAGGAGCAGTCCCGCCAGCGCGCCGACACGCCCGAGGAGCAGTTGCTCGCGATCTTCGACGTCATGCACGACTGGATCCAGCTGCGCGACGGCTACGAGGGCTGCTCGTTCATCAACGTGCTGCTGGAGCTCGGTCCCGACTCCCCGGCCGGGCAGGCCTGCATCGTCCACATCGACCACGTCCGCGACATCGTGCGCCAGCGCGCCGTCGCGGCGGGGCTGATCGACGTCGAGGACTTCGCCTCGTCCTGGCACATCCTGATGAAGGGCGCCATCGTGTTGGCGGCCGTCGGCGACACCGACGCGGCTCTGCGCGCCCGCCGGATGGCGGTCGGTCTGATCGAAGAGCACCGGCCGGTGGTGCCCGGGGATCTCGGCGAGGCGGCCAGCTGAGCCGCTGGGGTCAGGCCGCGGTGTTCTCGGCCTTGCGGTAGTGCTCTTCCTCGAGTTCCGCGATGGCCCGCGAGGTGCGTTCCCGCAGCGCGAAGGCGGCGATCAAGCCGCAGACGATGGCGATGACGAGTGCGATCCAGGAGAACCGCTCCAGCCAGCGCTCGGCGGCCATCCCGGCGAAGTACACCACCGCGGTGGTGCCGCCGGCCCAGCAGATGGCGCCCGAGACGTTGGCCGCCAGGAAGCGCGGGTAGTGCATCTTCAGCGCCCCGGCGAGTGGCCCGGCGAAAATCCGCAACAGGGCGATGAAGCGGCCGAAGAAAACCGCCCGAACTCCCCAGCGGTTGAACAACTTTTCGGCCAACGCGACGTGTCCGGGACCGAAATGTTTGGGGAACCGCCGGCCCAGGCGGTCGAAGAGCGGCATGCCGAACTTGCGTCCGATCGTGTAACCGATCGAGTCGCCGACCACGGCGCCGATCACCGCGGCGACGCCCACGCCGATCGGGTTGACGGGCAGGTCGTCGTGCGAGGACATCAGGGCCGCGCTGACCAGGATGATCTCGCCGGGAAGGGGGATGCCCAGGCTTTCGAGCCCGACCACACCGCCGACCACCAGGTAGATCGCGAGCGGTGGGATCGCGTGCAGCAAAGCCTCGACGTCCATGCGTCCAGGATGCCTGACCGTCCGGCGATACGCGCCCTAAACCCTCCGGTTCGCGTCGGCCGGCCTGCTCGGCGTGCCGAGGCTCTCCAGCTGTGGGCGCTTGGGCTCCCGACCGTCGGCCGACGACAGGCCGCGCAGCCGGCGCCAGATCCACGGGAAGAAGCTGTCCTGCGTCCAGCGCAGCTGCTCGTACGCGCCGGTGGTGCGCGAGCGGCGCCGGGCGTCGGGAGTTGCGTGGGCCCAATCATGGTTGCTGCCAGGCAGATTCAGTGCTTCGGCGGCCGCCGCGGCGAACAGCATGTGTCCTTTGCTGGAGGCGTGCACCCGGTCGATGGCCCAGGTGTCCAGCTCGCGCATCGACGGCGCGTTGTAGAGGTCGACGAGCCCGAACCCGTAGCGGTCGGCGGCCGCCGTGATCGCCGCGTTGATGCGGGCGAGACGGCCCGACACCAGCCGTCCGAGTGGGAGGAATTGCGCGACGTTCGGGAAGGTCGTCGTCACCACCGTGGCCCCGGACCCGGCCAGCGCGGCGTAGACGTGTTCGAGGTCGGCCAGGGCCGGGCCGAACGACCGGCCCGGCTGGATGACGTCGTTCATCCCGGCGCACACCGTGATCAGGTCCGGCTGCATCGCCAGGGCCTGCGGAACCTGCTCGTCCAAGACGTCGGCGATCCGCTTGCCGCGGATCGCCAGGTTGGCGTAATGCAGGCCGGGGTAGTGCGCATCCACCATGGCGGCGAGCCGGTCGGCAAAGCCGAGGAGACCCACGACGTCGTCGCCGTCCCATAAACCCTCGGTCTGGCTGTCCCCGATGGCGACGTAACGGCGATATCCGCAAGGCATAGCCCCGTACACGAAGCCGAGAATAATAGCCATCGCATCCCCGGTGCGGGAAGCGCGGCCACCCACGCGCCCGACGCGGGTCACCGCCCGTCGACTAGCGTCGGTGGGCATGGCGATGCCTTTGAAGGGCAATGCAATTCACGCGGGCCGGCGGGGAAACGTCGCGATCGGTGTTCTCGTCGCCGTGGCCCTGTTCGTGGCGGGGCTGCTGTGGGCGAAGTGGCTGCCTTACGCCGGTAAGGCCGCCACGGCCCGTCGCACCCACCACTGGTCGGGATCGAGCGTTCTCACGGTGGGCGGCGTCCACCCCGGCGATCGACCGGCCTGGCACGCCGCGGCGACCTTCTTCCACGCCTACGTGGCGTCGATCTGGCCGGCGTTGGTGGCCGCGCTGCTGATCAGCGCCTCGGTGCAGGCGTTGCTCCCGCGCCCGTGGCTGCCGCGCGTGCTGAACCGTCGCGCTCCGCTGTCCAGTGCGCTGGCCGGCGGGGTCGCCGGCATGCCGTCGATGATGTGCACGTGTTGCGCCGCCCCGGTCGCCGTCACCCTGCGGCGCAACGGCGTCACACCGGCGGCGGCCATCGCCTACTGGCTGGGGAACCCGCTGCTCAACCCGGCGGTGCTCGTTTTCCTGCTCTTCGTCGCTCCCTGGCAATGGAGCCTGACGCGCGTGGTCGTCGGCATCGCGACGGTGCTCGGGGTCGGGGCCGCGGTGGGATTGCTGTCCCGGCCGGACGGCGGAGTCCCGGCGCCGGCGCGCGCGGCCGCGCCTTCGGCCGACGACGAGAGCGGGGGCAGGCCGCGCCTGTTCGTGCGGGCGCTGCTGTGGTTGGTGCTGTTTTTGCTGCCCGAGTACGCGGTCCTGGTGCTCGTGGTCGGGGCGTTCCGCGGTCTCCTGCTCACGTTGGGGCAACCGGCGCACCGCGGGCTGCTGCTGGGCCTGCTGCTCGTCGTGGTCGTCGCGATCGCCGGCACGCTCATGGTCATCCCGACGGCGGGGGAGATCCCGATCCTGCAAGGGCTGGCCCTGCTGGGCGCGTCGTCGGGGACGATCGGTGCGCTGCTGATCACCCTGCCGGCGGTGAGCGTTCCGGGCGCGGCGATGGTCGCCCGCAGCTTCGGGTGGAAGGCCACCGCGACCGCGACCGGCATCGTTGTCGCTGCGGGAATCCTCGGCGCTGTGGTGCTCAGCTTGCTGTGACTCGCAACCGGCGCGAGTACCTTCACTGTCATGGCGAGAAAGGGCGAGCGGGCCGCCGAAGCCCCGGCCGCCGATTCGCTTGCGCCGCAGTATCCGATCGAGTCGGTCGACAACGCGCTCAAGCTGCTTCTGCTGCTGGGCGAGCAACCCCAGATCCGGTTGAGCGAAGCCACCCGCTACCTGGGCGTGGCGTCGTCCACCGCGCATCGGTTGCTGGCGATGCTGGCCTATCGCGGGTTCGTCCGGCAGGACCCGGTGTCCAGGGCCTACCTGCCCGGCCCGTCGCTGACCGGCGTCGCGTTCGCCATCTTCGGCCGCATCGACATCCAGCGAGCGGCCACCCCGGTCATGCGCAGCCTCGGCGAACAGCTGCGCGAGACGATTCACGTCGGGATGTTGGACGGGGCCAACGTCCGGTTCGTCGCCGCTGTCGAGGGCCCGGCCGCGGTCCGGGTGGCGTCCCGGCTGGGCCGCAGCATGCCGGCGCATTGCACCTCGACGGGCAAGGTCATGCTGGCGCAGCTGCCCGAGGCGGAGTTGCGTCAGCTGCTGCCGCGAGAACGGTTGCAGCGCATCACCTCGTCGTCGATCGGCAGCCGGACCGAACTGGAGGCCGAGCTCGCCGCCATCCGCGAGCGCGGCTACGCCATCAACCGGGAGGAGAGCGAGGAAGGCGTCGCTTCGGTCGCGGTGCCGATACCCACCCGGGCGCCGGGCCTGCGGCTGGCGCTCAATGCCGCCGCACCCCAGAACCGGCTCGACGCCGCCCGCTATGCCACGGTCGCCGCCGCACTTGTCAAGGCGGCCAAGGAGATTGGCGACCAGCTCGGCTGAGTCCGCCTCCGGTTACCGCCGGTGCCCCGGTCGCAGGAACACATCGTCGAGCGTCACCGTGCGCAGCCCGCGGGCTCGGATGATATCGACGAGCTGCCCGTACACATGGGTGGCCGGTGGATGGTTGAGGTGGCCGATCACGATGTTCTGCGGGAGGAACGACTGGTAGGCCATCCGGACGATCTGGTCCTCGGAAACCAGCGCGGAATCCCGTAAGTCGCCGGACCACAAGGTGGTCACCTCATAGCCCAGCCCGGCGGCCACGGCGGCGACCGCGGCGTCGTGATGGCCGTACGGGGGCCGGAAGTACGGGGTGGCGTCAACGCCGTACGTGTTCCGCAGGAACGCGTCGGTGCGAGCGAGTTCGTCGGCGATTTGGGCCTTCGAGAGCCGAGTCAGGTCGGGATGTGTCCACGTGTGATTGGCCAGCTGGATCTGCCCGGAGTCGACCAGGGGTCGAAGCAGGCCCGCGTTGTCGGTCCACGAGTGGTAGGCGCCGGTAACGAAATACGTGAGCCGCACCCCGGTGTCCCGGGCGAATTGCGTGTACAGCCGCACCACGTCGGTGTCGGCGCCGTCGTCGACCGTCCAGGCCAGGAGGTTGCCGTTGCCCGGAAGCCTGTTCAGCACACCGCCACCGGGTAGCGCGACGCGCGATCGAGGGTCCGGCGGGGGCGACAACGGCGCGGGTCCGGCAACATCACCCAGCGCCACGCACTCGTCAGGCCCGCCGGCGGCGACGGCCACCGTCGCGGCCAGCGCGGCCAGGAACCGGCGCCGGTCCAGTTCGGCCACGTCCATACTCCTCGGCCGTCGGCGCCTTTCGGGCACCGCGAAATTCGGGTCAGCTCGCGGGACAGACTAGGTGCACAGGTAGTTGGGTCCGGCCAGGTAAGGCGAGTGTCCGCCGACCGATACGAACCTGTGACGCAAGCTCAGTCAACCGGCAACCACAAACTTGAGTAGTCTTACGGATCCGGCGGGCAGCGCTCTGCCGCAGGCTGTTTGGCATGACCGTTCCCAACAGCATGTCCAAGACCACCGCCGCGTTTTTCGTTCAGGCCGCCGCCGCGTTCGCGATCAGCTTCGTGACCGCGCTGGGCGGGATCTACCTGCTTCCGCTCGACGCGTGGCAGCGAGGCTTCCTCGGCATCACCTTCCTGTTCTTGGTGTCGAGCGCGTTCACCCTGGCCAAGGTGATTCGCGACCAGCAGGAGGCCGCGACGGTGCGGGTGCGCCTTGACGAAGCGCGCATCGAGAGACTGCTGGCCGACTACGACCCGCTCAACGCCGCCGCGAACTGAGTAGTACTACTCAGGCCCGACGCGTAGAACTGCGCGGGCGCGGGCCCGCCCGACCGGCAATGCTTGGTCCATGGCATCCGAGACAGCACTTCACCTAAGTCGTATCGCCTAATCACGTTATCCCGCAACAGCTTTCCCGAAAGGTCCGATAACATCCCATGGCAACTCTCACGAGATTCCCCGGCGTCGCCGAGGTGGCGGCGGCCACTCCCGCCGACCGCGACCGCGTCCTGGACGTCATCCGCATCACGTCGCTGATCGGTGTGGTGCTCGGCCACACCGTGATGGCCATCAGCATCATCAAAAACCACGTGTTGATCTGGGACAACCTGCTGACCACCTCGGCGGTGTTCCAGGCTGCGACCTGGCTCCTGCAGATCATGCCGCTGTTCTTCTTCGCCGGCGCCGCGGCCTGCCTGTCGTCGTGGTCCGCCGGCACGAACTGGGGTGACTGGCTGATGAAACGCTGCACCAGACTGTTCCGGCCGGTGTTCTACTACCTGGCGTTTTGGGTTGTGGTGCTGACGGTGCTGTATCGAGCTCTGCCGCAACACATTTACGAGCCGGTGGCCGGTGTCAGCACGCAGCTGCTGTGGTTCTTGGGGGCCTACGTGCTGGTGCTGGCCGCCATGCCGGTGCTGTACCGCATCACCACCGCGGGGCGTCTCGCCGCCGCTGTGGCCTGCGTCTATGGGACCATCGCGGTGATCGACGCCATCAGGCTGCACTGGCCGGCCATGATGCCCCTGGGTTACCTCAACCTGGCCGTCTGGCTCATCCCCGCCATGTTCGGCATCGCCTACCGTCGCCGGCTGCTCACCGGGCGTGCCGCACTGGCCGTCGCGGCGACCGCGTTCGCCGTCGACGTCGCACTGGTGGCCTGGGGTCCGTATCAGATCAGCATGGTCGGCACCGGTGATCACCGCCTGTCCAACACCAGCCCGCCCTCGCTGCTGCTGGCCGGCCACGCAATCGTCCTGAGCGCGTTGGCGATCGCCGCCGCGCCGGCGATCGCGCGCTGGGCCTGGCGGCCTCGGGTGTGGTGGTGGACGGCGATCGGTAACTCCGGGGCCATGACCCTGTACTTGTGGCACATGCCCGTGCTGCTGGGCGCGCACCTGGTCTTCGACTACCTCGGCTGCCCCCGGTACCCGGGCGCGCGGGACTTCCTCGCCGTCAGCCTCGCGCAACTGCTCATCGTGATCGGCGCCATGGCCGTGCTTTTCGTCGCGTTGCGCCCGCTGGAGAACAACCCGCTGCCGGGCTGGGACGGCGCCCCGACGGTGACGGGGCCCGGTCGGGGAGCGGCCGTCGGCAGCCTGTTGTGTGTTGCGGGCGTGGCGATCCTGGCCGCCATCAGGTGGGGACTCAAGGACGACGGCCTGGTGTGCATGGCGGTGATGGTCACCGCGTTGGTCGGCGCCCGCGTGCTGGCCACCGCACCGGCGAAGCGCCTCACCGCGGCGCGCAGGTAGCTCGATGATTCCACGACCCGCGGCGCGGTCGGTCGGCTGCGCCGCGGGTCACGGCTCCTCGTCGAGGCCGTGCTCGATGGCGTAGCGCGCCAACTCCACCCGATTGGCGACCTGAAGTTTGCGAAAGGTCGCCTGCACGTGATTCTCCACGGTGCGGTGGCTCAGTGACAGCTTCTGAGCGATCTGTTTGGCGGACAAGCCCTTTGCCACGTAGCGCAGCACCTCGGTTTCGCGTTCGGTGAGGCTCGGCCGGGCGGGACCGTCGTCCTTGCTCTGTGCCATGCGCCGGTATTCGCCCAGCACCAACCCGGCCAGGCTCGGGGTGAACACGGCGCGGCCCTCGGCCGTGGCCGTCACGGCTTGCGCCAGTTCGGATTTGGATGCGCTCTTGACCAGATAGCCGATCGCGCCGGCTTTGACGGCTTCCAACACGTCGTCGCGCTCGTCGGACGCCGAGAGCACCAGTACCCGAGACGAGGGGGAGACCGCGAGCACTGCCGCGGTCGCCTGCGCCCCGTCGCCGTCGGGCAGTTGCATATCCATCACCACCACGTCGGGCTTGACCACGGCCGCGCGGCGCCGCGCCGCGGCGACGCTGTCGGCGGTGGCGACCACGGTGAACCCGTCGTCGGCCAGGTCGCGGGCGACCGCGTCGCGCCAGATGGGATGGTCGTCAACGACCATCACCGTCGTGGGGGTCTCATCGGTCATGGAACGCCTCTCCGCGCGGCACGCACAATTCCCACTCGGCGCCTTCGCCGGGTTCGCTGCGCAGGTGGGCGCTGCCGCCCAGCGAAGCCAGCCGCCCGACGATCGACTGGGAGATGCCCAGGCGGCCCTGCCTGACCGCCTCCTCGAGCCGGCCGGCGGCGATTCCGACGCCGTCGTCGCGGATGCTCACGAGGACGGAATCGCCGAGGTCTTCGACGAGCACGAAGGCGTGGGCGCCGGGTCCGGCGTGCGCGCCCACGTTGTCCAAAGCGTTGCCCACCGCGGCGTCGAGCTCGGTGCCCACCCGGCGGCCCAGGGGCACCGGTGCCGGGGGCAGGCTGAGGGACACTCGGTCGGATTCCCTGCACCGCAGCAGGGTGCGCAGGTCGACGGTGGCCCCGTCGGTGTCGTGGTCGGCGTCCGTGCTGGCCAGCCATCGCCGCAGTGCGCGTTCCTGCTCGCTGGCCAGGTCGGCGAGTTCTGCTGTGGCGCCACCGATTTCGTGGCCCCTCTTGGCCACCAGCGCCAGCACCTGGATGGCTCCGTCATGGACCTGGCGGGACAGGCGTTCCCGTTCTTGCACCGCGGCCGTCAACCGGGCCGCCCGTTGAAGCTCATCGTGGGCGCGGCGCGCGGTTTGGGCGGCCATGCCGATCGCCATGCCGATCGCAAGCTCGATGATGGCGGTCGCGTTATGCCCCAGGTTGAGGGCGAAATAATTCTTGACCGTGAAATTGGTGGCCATCACCACCAGGCCCGTGAGCATGCCGCCGGCGGGGCCGAACTGGATGGCCGCCGAGATGGTGGGGTTGCTGGCCCACAGCGTCGTCGGCCAGGTCTGATTGTCAGCCGCCCAGTGTGGGTCGGTCACGAGGGGATTCGACGACATGAGCAGCACGACGATCACGATCTCGGCGAGCACCCATGCCGGTCGGCGGCCGAAGCCGCGCAGGTAAGCCACCGCGCAGGCCGCGCTCCAGCCGATGAGCACCGCGAACAGCACCCAGCCCAGCGCGGGGCGGCGCAGATCCGGGTTGATGGCGATTTGGAACCCGGTCGCGTAGACGCAGCTCAGCAGCCGGAACACCTGCGCCGCACGCCATAACGGCGTGGTGGGATCAAGGCTGTTTTTCGCCATCGTGGCCAGCATAAATGTGGGGCCCGATGACGGTCGGGAAGATCGGCGCGTCGTTAACCTCAGCAGGCCGGTAATCGAGCCACTTCATGACGCCAGGCGGCCTCCGCGGTGAAAGACGACCCCAGGTCCGGCAGGTCGTCCCAGTCCGCGTCGTCGATATCGCGCAGGGCGCCGCCGGCGGCTCTCACCCGCAACGACATTCGGGCCAGCGCGTCGAGGCTGATCGCCTGCAGCACCGCCTCCTGCACCGTGGCGGCGGCGCTGGTGATCCCGTGTCCGCGGCAGATCACGACCGGCCGGCCGCGCATGGCGGCCACCATCTCCTTGCCCAGCGCCGGGGTGCGGATCAGCACGGCGCGCTCGTAGACGGGCACGCCGCCGCGCGCGAGCCACGCGCCGGGAATGTCGAATGCCCCGTAGATCGGGCGGATCGCGATGCCGGCCAGGTCGGCGGCGACGACTGCGGGTGGGTGCAGATGCGCGACGGCGCGGTGCCCCGGATCGGCCAGCATGGTCTCCACGTGGATCGGCAGCTCGTTGGGCACGCGATAGCCGCCGAGTTCACCTTCGGCGCCGGCGCCGCCGTCGAAGGTGATCAGCCGAATGTCGCTGGGCCGGGTGAACGCCACCCCGGTGTCGGCGTCGCTTCGACAGCGGATGAGCAGCCGCTCGTCGTCCACTCGCAGGCTCAGGTGGCCGAGGATGCCGTCGACCAGGCCGCGGGCGGCGGCCACCCGGCAGCCCTGTGCCACCAGCGCGCGTTGCTCGTCGAGGGGGGTCAATGCGGTGCGCCCAGCCCGAATCCGCCGTCGGGGCGGACGGTTTCGCCGGTGATGCCGCGGGCGCGGTCGGAGGCCAGGAACACGAAGCTCCACGCGTGGTCCTCGCCGGACAGGGCGACGTTCAGCGGCGTGCGCGCGGCCAACTCCTGCGCCCGGTCCGGGGTGTCGTCGAGGCGGACGCCGTCCAGTCCCAGGCTGGCGAGCCCGCGCAGATCGGTGCCGAGCGTGCCGCCCGGCGCCACCCCGTTGACCCGGATCCGCGGCGCCAGCTCATGAGCCAGGGCGGCCACCAAGCCGCGGACGGCGAACTTCGACGACACGTACAGGGCACCGCCGCGCCCGGGGTAGAACGACGACGCGGACTCGGTCAGGACGATCGAGGGTCCCGCCCCGGCCCGCAACCGGGGGAGGGCGGCCTTGACGGACTGCAGGTGGCTCAGCACGTTGGTGTGGAACGTCTCGTCGAACGCGTCGGGAAGGGCATCGGCGTCGATGTCGGCGATGCCCCGGTAAAAGTCGAAGATTCCGACGCAGTTGACCAGCGTGTCCAGACCGCCGTAGGCGTCCACGGCGGCGTCGACCGCTCGTTCGTTGGCGTCGCGAGTGATCGCGTCGCCCTCGACGACCGGAACGCCGGGCAACTGCCGGCTCAGGGCCGCGCACTTGCGCTGATCACGTTCCAGCGCGGCAACTTTCGCGCCCTCGGCGAGAAATGCGTCGATCACCGCCCGGCCGATGCCCGATCCGGCGCCGACGACCAGGGCGCGCTTACCCTCAAGCCAGCCGGTCATCGCCCTCCCCGGCCTCATCGGGCAGCAGCGGCGCGTGGGAATTGCCCACCATCGCGGCCAGGGTGCGGCCGTTCTGCCAAGTCAGGGCCTCGACCTCGAGGGCGTCCAGGGTGATCCATTGCCCGGACCGCGGCGCGCTGATCAGCAACCGCGAGCCGTTTCGGGTGTCGACCCGGCGCACCACCACCTCGGTGAATTCGTTTGCCACGACAAGGGGTTCGCCGACCGCCCCGTCCAGCAGCCGCTGCAGTTCGTCATTCACAGGAACACCGCCAGATTCTGCATCCGTAACACCGACTCGTCGGCGATGATATTGCGCCGGGCCAGCTTCAGTGTCCTTTCGGGACCGCCGCACCAGCGCAGCAGGTCCTGGCGGCCGCACGACAACAAGGCGCTTTCGTTCACGTCGCCCCGGCTGCGGAACAGCAGCTCGGCCGATTCGACCACCAGATGCGCCGGGTCGTCGGCCTCGAACGTGCGCACGTTGGTGATGAAATGACGTAGCCGCGACGGCGGATCCTCGGCCCAGGCATGCTCGGTGCCCATCCGCGCGACCCGCTGACTCAGCGAGTATTTGTCCTCGTCGAAATGCGCCATGCCGGGCCCCCGTGCCGGTGCTGCGTCGAACCCCGCGCCGCGCGCGGTGGTCACCCGCACGGGCATCACGTAGCGGACGTCGTCGGTCAGCGTCTCGAGCCACGCCTCGTACTGCTGGGCGTCCAGCAGGTAGGCCTCCTCCACCAGGAACTGGTGCGCCTGCAAGTGCCGAACATCGTTGAACGGCAATGGCTTTCTCACGAGCCGTTTCCCTGCAGGTAGTCGGCCCACATGTTGAGCAGCGCGCGCTGGTTGTATTCGTTGTAGCCGACCTGCGCGCGGCCCGGCCCGTGGAACGCGTCGGCGGCCAGCGGTTCGACGACGGGGCTGCCGTCGGACAAAAGGCCCATCCGGCTGTTCAGCAACAGCCGACGGGCCATCGAACCGCCGGCCGTGGTGGTCAGCGACACCCAATTTTCCACGTCGTCCTGCTCGAACATGCCGGTCGAACCGAAGCACATCAGATAGGCCTTGTACGAATCCTGTTTGTACTGAGGGGGAGCCGCCGAGTCCACCGCGAACCACGAACACACCTCGGTTTCGTGCTCGCTGACCGGCTGCCACAGCCGGATCGAAATGAACGGCAGCGTTTCGTCGTCGTGGCCGTCGCGCACCTTGGGCCAGTTGTGCACGAAGCTCAGGTTCGGGAAACAGGTGGCGGCCGAGATCATGAACCCGTCCTCGCCGACCAGTCGCTGCTGTCGCGGCGTCCACACGCCTTTGATTCGGCCGATCATGTCGTCGGGATAGCCGACGTAGCGCATCCGCTCCTCGAAGCCGCCCGGCGGAAGTTTGTAGGTGGTGCCGCCGCCCCGGTGCGCCCAGTAGGTCGCGCCGTCCTTGCGCTTCTGCGCTTTCGGCTCGCGGAACAGGCCGATGTCCACGATCGAGGCGTGGGTGTGCGGCGTGTGGTACATGTCGCCGGCGAAATTCTCGGCGCCGATCTTCCAGTTCGCCTTGATGCGCCAGCGCTGCGGCCCCCGCACTTCCACGCCGCCGGCGCTCTGCTTGGTGTAGAAGTCCAGATAGAACTTGAAGTCGCCGAGGAAGTCCTCGAGCGGTTCGGCCCCTGGGTCCAAGTTGATGAACAGCAGGCCGTTGTAACTCGCGAAGTTCGGTGCGGGGAGCAGGGTCTGGGAGCTTCGGGCGAACCCGTCCTCGCCGCCGTACGCCTCCCGGTGGAACGGCAGACCGGTGAGCTTGCCGTCGTTGCGGTAGGTCCAGCCGTGGTACGGGCAGCGGAAGTTGGAGGCGTTGCCCATCTCCGCGCGACACACCTGCATGCCGCGATGCAGGCACATATTGAATAGGGCGCGCACATCGCCGGAGGAGTCGCGGGTGATGATGAAGGAATCGTCGAGGACCCGGCGCACCACGTAGTCGCCGTCCTGCGGGATCTCGGACTCGTGCGCCACGAACGTCCACGCCCGTGAAAACAGCCCCTCCTTCTCCAGCGCGAACAGATCGGCGTCGTTGTAGATGTGGGCCGGAATCATCCCCTTGCGGACGCCGGCGAACACGGTCTCGAGGCCGGCGCAGGCGTCGCGATGGACTGTCACGGTAACCCCCGGCCGACGCTTCGATTATCTGATAGACAGAGAAATGTTCCGCTCTCAAGAATCCCGCATCGACCCGCCGTCGGTCAATCGCCCGATTAGCGGGCGCGATCCGCGGCCAGGCGTTTACCAGAATGCTTTCTGGTAACTCACAGGCGGCGAACAATCACGTCGCCGGACGCCCGGGCTACCGTGGTCACGTCAGCTCCACCGCGCATGTGAGCGTGCGGTAATCAACGGGTAAACGGTTGGATTTTGCGTGCGTTGCCTTAATTTGGCGACGCATCTGAGGAAGGGCTGGTGCAATGGCTGATCGGTCACTGGACGGTCGATTGCAGAAACTCGGATCGCGCGTGGTGGCGGCCATCGGGCGTCAAGAGTGGCTGGATCGCCCGAGCTATCGGTTCGAACACCTGCTGAGCTTCGCCTTCAACGGCCTGGGCGGCGCCCGCGACAGCGTCACCAATGCGCTCCACGGGGTATGGCTCGGCCACCCGGTTCACCCGCCGCTGGCGTCGCTGACGAGCGGCGCGCTGGGTACCACCGTCGCGCTGGACGCCCTGAGCCTGCTTCCGGGCCGGCCCGCCACGGAAGTCCGCGACGCGTCGAGGTTCGCGTCCCGCGCGCTCGGGTTGGGGATCCTGGCCAGCATCGGGTCGGCCGTCACCGGTGTCACCGATTGGCAGCACACCCACGAATCCGATCGCCGGGTCGGTGCCGTGCACGGCGTGGTGAACTTGGTGGCCACCGGGCTGTATGCGCGGTCGTGGTGGGATCGCCGGCGGGGTCGGCACGGCCGCGGGATCGCCCTCACCGCATTGGGTTACGGCATCACCGTCGCCGGCAGCTACCTCGGCGGGGCGCTGGTGTTCGAGTCCGGCATCGGGATCGACCAGTCGGGCGCGCGGCTGCGCAAAGCGGAATGGACGCCGGTGCTGCCGGCGAGCTCGCTGAACGGAAAGCCGGTGCGGGTCGAGGTCGATGGGGTGGGCCTGGTGGTGTGCCAGACCAGGCCCGGGGAGGTTGCGGCGTTCGGCGAGTTGTGTCCGCACCTGGCGGCCCCCATGGCCGACGGCTGGATCGACCGTGGCCGGCTCGTATGTCCTTGGCACGGTTCATGGTTCGCGGCCGAATCGGGCGACGTTCTGCGTGGACCGGCGGCGGCCCCGCTGCCGTGCTATGAGGCGAGGTTGGTCAACGGAATGGTCGAAGTTCGCGGCGAACCCGGGCCCGGGCTCGGTGCCGCGGTGGGAAGCGGAGAAGGGAGACCGCAGTGAACGCCTACGACGTGCTGAAAGAACACCACATCGTCATCAAGGGCCTCGGCCGCAAGGTCAGCGAGGCCCCGGTGAACAGCGAAGAGCGGCATGCCCTTTTCGACGACATGCTGATCGAGCTCGACATCCACTTCCGCATCGAGGACGACCTGTACTACCCGGCCCTCAAGGACGCCACCAAGCTGATCGCCGTCGCCCACGCCGAGCACCGTCAAGTGGTCGACCAGCTCTCGGTGCTGCTGAGAACGCCGCAGAGCGCGCCGGGCTACGAGGACGAATGGAACTCTTTCAAGACGGTGCTGGAGGCCCACGCCGACGAGGAGGAGCGCGACATGATCCCGGCACCTCCCGAGGTCAAGATCACCGACGCCGAGCTCGAGGAGTTGGGCAACAAGATGGCCGCGAAAATGGAGCAATACCGCGGGTCCGCGCTCTACAAGATGCGCACCAAGGGGCGGGCGGCGCTGGTGCGCTCACTCTGACTCCGGCGCCGCCGCCGATTTCCGCGGTGTGCGGGGCCATGGAGAGTAGCGTCACGGCTCATGAAGCCCGAGTGTCTCGCGTCTCAGGCTGACATTACGGCCGAGATCGCCGCCATCGCAGCCGAATACCGCGGGCCGGAAGCTCAGCCCCGCCTCGACTACCCGCCGTACCGCGGCACCGCACTGCGGCATCCCAAACAAGCCCTGGTGCCGGTCGATCCCGATGGGGTCGAACTATGGGCGCCATGCTTCGGCCACCAGGACGTCGACGCGGTCGACGCCGACCTGACGGCCGGGCATCCTGGCGAGCCCCTGGGCGAACGCGTCATCGTGGCCGGGCGTGTGGTCGACGGGTCCGGCAGACCGGCGGCCGGCCAGCTGATCGAGATCTGGCAGGCCAACGCCGGCGGCCGCTACCGTCATCAGCGCGACCAGCATCCGGCCCCGCTCGACCCCAACTTCACCGGCGCGGGCCGGTGCCTGACCGGCCCGGACGGCTCCTACCGCTTCCTGACCGTCAAGCCGGGCCCGTATCCGTGGCGCAATCACCACAACGCCTGGCGCCCCGCACACATCCACTTCTCGGTGTTCGGGACCGCGTTCGGCCAGCGCCTGGTCACCCAGATGTACTTCCCGGGCGACCCGCTGTTCGACCTGGACCCGATCTTCCAGTCGGTCCTCGACCCCGCCGCGCGCCGACGGCTGATCGCCCGCTACGACCACGACCTCACCGAGCCGGAATATGCCACCGGATATCGGTGGGACATCGTGCTGACGGGCGGCGGCCGCACGCCCGTCGAGGGCCGCCATGACTGAATGTGCTTGCACCCCAGGGCAGACGGTGGGCCCCTTCCTGGACCTCGGGTTGCCCTATCCCGGTGGCGGCGCGCTGGTCGGCGACCGGCACGCGCACGCTGTCCGGCTGCACGGCGCGGTGTACGACGGCGCAGGCGACGGCGTGCCCGACGCCCTGGTCGAGCTGTGGCAGCCCGACGGCGCCGGGCGCGTCCCGCGGCAGGCCGGTTCGCTGCGCCGCCGGCATGACGACCATGGCGCGTTCACGGGCTGGGGCCGGTGCGCGACCGACGCCGGCGGCCGGTATGCCTTCACCACGGTGGCGCCCGGTCCCACCGCCCCCGGGCGGCCGCCGTTCTTCGCCCTCACCGTGTTCGCGCGCGGACTGCTGGACCGATTGTTCACCCGCGCCTACCTGCCCGACGGCGACCTCTGCGCCGACCCGCTGCTGGCGGGTCTGGGTGCCGATCGTCGCGCCACCCTGCTGTGCGTCCCCGAAAGCGATTGCCGGGATTACCGTTTCGACATCCACCTGCAGGGTCCGCTCGAGACCGTCTTCCTGGCGTACCGAGACGGTGGGCGATGACCAACCTGTTGTGGCCCGGCGACCACCGCGCCCGAGACCACATGACGGATCGGGCCCTGCTGGAATCGATGGCCGCGGTGGAAGCCGCCTGGCTGGACGCCCTCGTCGCCGAACGCCTGGCCCCGCCCGAGTGCGCGGGGGCGGACCTGCCAATGCTGTTGACCGCCAACGATTGCGAATCCGTGGCGGTTGCCGCCGAGGACGGCGGCAACCCCGTCATCGGGCTCGTCGGCCTGCTGCGGCAGCGTGCCGCGCCGAAAGTCGCGCCGTGGATCCATCGCGGTCTCACCAGCCAGGACGTCCTGGACACCGCCCTGATGCTCGGCGTGCGCGAGGCCGTGGGGGAGCTCGCCGCACAGCTCAGAGGTCAGGTCTCGACGCTGTCCGAACTCGCCACCCTGCACCGCTTGACGCCCATGGTCGCGCGCACCCTGACCCAGCACGCGGCGCCCACCACGTTCGGGGCGAAGGCGGCCGGCTGGCTGAACGGCGTCGTCGATGCCTTCGAGGCGCTGTCCACATTGGTCATCCCCATCCAGATCGGCGGGGCCGCAGGCACATTGGCCGCCAGCACCGAGCTGGCAGCGCTGCTCACCGGCTCCGCCGACCCCGCCGCGGTGTCCGCAAGCCTGGCGCGCAGCACCGCAACGGCTTTGGGATTGGCCATCCGAATGCCGTGGCACACGGCGCGGGCGCCGGTCACCGCGGCCGCCGATGCCTTCGTCGGCTGCACCGACTCCTGGGGGCGGATCGCCTCGGACGTCGTCACCCTGGCCCGCCCAGAAATCGGCGAACTGACCGAATCCGGCGGCGAGAACCGCGGGGGCTCCTCGTCGATGCCGCACAAGCGAAATCCCGTGCTGTCCATCCTGATCCGACGGACCGCCCTGTCCGCACCGCCGCTGGCGTCGACCCTGCACACCGCGGCGGCGCTGGCCAACGACGAGCGACCGGACGGCGCCTGGCACGCCGAATGGGACACGCTGCGCACGTTGGCCCGGCGGGCCGTCGCCGCCGGCTCCCAATGCGGCGAGTTGCTGGCCGGACTGGCCGTGCACGCCGACCGGATGTCCGAAAACCTCGACCACGCAGACGTTTTCGGGGAGCAAGAGGCGATCGCCGAACTGGCGGGGAAACCACCGTCGCCCGCTTATTTCGGCGCCGTGGACCGGCTGATCGACGAGAGCCTGGACCGGGCCCGGCGGGCGCTCGGTCAGCGCTGATAGATGCTGGCCAGCCAGATGTGCAGCAGCGTGTCGACCGCCCGGTCCTCGGGCATCGCCTCGTCCTCGGCGGTGAACGTCGCGGCCATCACCCGCTCACTCAACATGTTGAGGGCGAGCGAGAGCTGCTCGGCCGGGACGGTGTCGGGGGCGGCGCCCCGGCCGCGCTCGGCCTTGATGGCGGCCGTGGTCAGCGAGATCCACCTCTGCATGAGCGTGGACCACAACTGCCGGACCTCGGGGTTGGTGGCCTTCGCCGAGGCGCCCGCCACGGCGACCGCCGGGTGAGAGCCCGATACCTCGAAGAACGCCTCGATGCGCGCCCGCCACAGCTCCGCGGGATCGCCGGACGAGATTCCCCCGAGCGACCGGAGGGCCGCCTGCGCCTTGCCGTTCATCTGGTCCAGCAGCGACAGCAACACCGCGTTCTTCGATCGGAAATAGAAGTAGAAGGTGGGACGCGAAATCCCGGCGCCTTTTGCTAGGTCGTCCACGGAGAAATCGGCGAGCGGACGTTCCTGTAGCAGCCGCTCCGCGGTGGCCAGTATCGCCTGTTCGCGGTCGTCACCTGAGTGCGGCGACGACCGGCGGCCCCGCGAGGCATGCAGGTACTTGGTCTGTGTCGGGAGGTTGGACACGCCCGCTACTGTTGGGCACCCCGATATACGCGAACGAAACTGTTGATTAAGCCCAGCAATAATGTCGATTAAGTTCGACGTTTTCTTCGCGGGCGTCCGCGCATTTGCTGGCCCTTTCATCGCCGTGGGGGGCCCAAGGCCGGGCCGACGAACTGCCCCGCGATTCGGGACTTCCGCCCCTACTGCCGCCCCGGCGCGCAATGGTCGCATCGGGTGATGACGAAGAACGACGACGCCACCAAGGCGTGCCGCATCGACGTGCTGGTCGAAGAGCGCGACGAGAAGACCCGGGCCAAGGCGCGACTGTCCTGGCAAGGCAAAACGCTGGTCGGCGTCGGCCTGGCGCGACTCGACCCGGCCGACGAGCCCGTGGCCACGATCGGCGACGAGCTCGCGATCGCCCGCGCGCTCTCCGACCTGGCGAACCAGCTGTTCGCCGCGACATCGACCGACATCCAAGCCAGCACGCACGAGCCCGTCACGGGCCTGCATCACTGACCGGGAGACACCATGAGACAACGACCCGATCTCCCGGCTGCCCTCGACGTCCAGGTGACGACGCGCGGCCAGCTGCCCGGGGCCGACGAGTACGCGCGGACGAAGATCGGCGAGCTCGGCCACCTGACCCACGAACCGGTGCTGTACGCCCACGTCAAGTTGAGCGAGCACGGTGACCCCGCGGTGGCCCGCCGGGTGATCGCGCAGGCCAACCTCGATGTCAACGGCCGGCCGGTGCGCGCGCAGGTCGAAGGCGTCACCGCGCGGGAAGCGATCGACCGACTCGAGGCGCGGCTGCGCCGCCAGCTCGAGCGCGCCGCCGAACACTGGGAAGCCAAGCGCGGTGGCATGCCACGGGGCGGCTCGCACGAATGGCGGCACGAGACCGAGCCGACGCACCGACCGAAGTACTTCCCGCGGCCGGACAGCGAACGCCGAATCATGCGGCACAAGTCCTACAGCCTGCCCGCCTGCACGGTGGAGGAGGCCGCGCTGGAGATGGAGCAGCTCGACTACGACTTCCACCTGTTCACGGAGAAGGCCACGCGGCAGGACAGCGTGCTATACCGCGAGGGTCCGGCCGAATACCGCCTGGCACAGATCAATCCGGTGACCGTGGACGATTTGGCGCCGTTCCGGTTGCCGCTGACCATCAGCCCCCAGCCGGCCCCGCGCCTGGATATCGATCAGGCCATCGAGCGGATGGGGTTGCTCGGCCTGCCGTTCCTGTTCTTCGTTGACACCGCCCGCGACCGTGGCAACGTGCTGTATCACCGCTACGACGGACACTACGGGCTCATCACACCGGCGACGTGAAACACCAAGAGACCAACTGAATCCGCGGCGGTCCCGGCATCCCCCCGTCCGGGACCGCCGCCCCAAACTTCGCTCTACCGCAAGGCGAACAGGCCGGTATTAAGGCGAACAGGCCGGTATTAAGGCGAACAGGCCGGTATTGGGGCGTCAGGATTCGTAGAGAGCCTGCAGACGGTCGGCGAATTTGTCGATGACCACTTTGCGCTTCAGCTTCATGCTCGGCGTCAGATCGCCGGATTCGACGGTGAATTCGCGATCGGCGATCGTGAACTTCTTGATCTGTTCCCAGCGATTGAGTTCGGTGTTCAACGCGTCGATGTAGCCGGCGATCAGCTGCTGCGTCTTGTCGTCGCGCGCGATGTCGGCGAAAGACTTGCCCGCCAGGCCGTTCTTGTTGGCCCAGTCGGTGATCGCCTCGCTGTCGAGACTGACCAGCGCGACACAGTACGGCTTGCCCTCGCCGTAGACCACGATCTCGCTCACGTACGGGCAGCAGCCCTTGAAGCGCGCGTCGATCGCGGACGGCGCGACGTATTTGCCTTGCGAGGTCTTGAACATGTCCTTCTTGCGGTCGGTGATCCGCAGGAATCCGTCGTCATCCAATTCGCCGATGTCGCCGGTGTGGAACCACCCGTCCCCGTCGAGCGCCTCGGCGGTGGCGTCCGGTAGGTCGTGGTAGGCGGTCATCAGACCCGGACCCCTGAGCAGGATCTCGCCGTCGTCGGCGATCTTCACATCGGTGGCGGGGAACGGCCAGCCGACCGTCCCGAACCGATACGCGTTGGGGCGGTTGATGAATGATGCGGCAGCGGTCTCGGTCAGCCCGTAGCCCTCCAGCACGATGATGCCGACGGCGTCGAACCACTGCGCGACGTCGCGGTCCAGCGCGGCGGCCGCGGAAACGAAGAACCGCAAGCGCCCACCGAACCGTTCGCGGATGGTGGTGAACACCAGCCGGTCGGCGAGCCTGTACGCCAGCGACGACGCCAGCGACGGCTTCTTCCCGGACTGTCGCGCCTCCGACACCCTTTTGCCGACCCCGATCGCCCAGTCGAAGATCATCTTCCGGAGCCTGCCGCGCTCGGCTGCCATGTCCTGGATGCGGGCGTGCGCCTTCTCGAAGATGCGCGGCGCCGCGCCCATGATGGTCGGCCGCAGGGCCGCGAGGTTGTCGATGATTCGCTCCACGCGGCCGTCGATGGCCGTCGGGAAGCCGATCTGCAGAGGCAACGCCAGCATCACCTTGCCGAACGCGTGCGCCAGCGGCAGCCACAGGAAGTTCAGGTCGTCGGGGCCGAGGATGCCCAGCGAATCGATGGCCGCGGCGGTGTACGTCCATGCCCCGTGCGTCAGTCGCACGCCCTTGGGCCGACCTGTGGTGCCGGAGGTGTAGATGAGGCTCGCCAGGTGGTCGGGACCGACGGCCGCGATCCTGTCGTTGACGGCATCGGGCGTGTCCGCGAGCAGTTGCTTGCCCAACAGGTCGAGGTCGGCGAGGGAGATCACCCAGTCGCCGTCGCCGTTGCCGTCGATCATGACGACCTTGCGGACGTCGGGCAGTTCGGCCCGATGCTCGATCAGCTTGTCGAGCTGGCTCTGGTTCTCGGCGACCACCACCCGGCTCCCGGAATTGGCGACGATGTAGGCGACATCTGTGGCGTTCGTCGTGGGGTAGACGGTGGTGGTCGCGGCGCCCGCACACATGATCGCGAAGTCGGCGAGGACCCACTCGTAGCGCGTCGCGGAGGCGAGCGCGACCCGGTCCTCCGGTGCGATTCCCAACGCGATCAGGCCGGCGGCCAGGTTGTTGACCCGCTCGCCGACCTGCTGCCAGGTCACGCTGGCCCAGGTGTGGTCCTGCGGATAGCGGAAGGCCTCCGCGTCGGGGGTCGCCGCGACGCGGTTGACAAACATCTGTGCCACCGACGGTGCGCGGTTCTCGATCTTGCGGAAGTCGGGCCTCTCCATCGAGGCCAGTGGTGCATTCATAGCGCGAATCCATTGCTGCCGGAACGGATACCGATGACGTGGTGCACCGGTATAACGTCGATCCTGCGGAGCGTGGCGGCTATGCGGTAGTGACGAAAGTCACGTGGGGGGCGGCAAACGTCCCCGCCGCGCTACATCCGATCCGACCGGTCAGTCGGCCAGGGCGATCTCGATGGACAGGCACTCACCGAGGGCGTGCGCCGCGGACCAGTCTTCCCCTCGAACCGCGCGCTCGAGGTCGTCAACCAGCGGGCTGTGCGCACCGAGCTCCTCCAACCAAGCGGACACGGTGGCGGGTATCTGGTGGGCGGGCACTCGGGCAACATGTCCCTCGTGGAGGCGATCGGTCAGCTGATAGATACGGGCCGCCGGCCGGCGCTGTGGCCAATGCTGCCGCCACTTCGCTGTATTCATGTTCCCCTCCCCGTTCGCCTTCTCGATCCATCCGACCAGCCTCGAGGGCCCGGCCGTAGAGGCCAAGAGCACGTTCACCGAAAGGCTTTGGTCTCGGTTCCGATCTGCCGAAGTCCCAGTCCGACAGGGTCTTTTGTCACAGCGGTCACCTACTTCCTTCTCCGGCGATGGCGGTGCGGCTCGCGTACCGTACATCGGGGAGGACGCATCGCCACGTTACCCGTTCCGGGACCGCAAAATTACGAAATTGGCGAGATGACCACTTTAGCAATGGATTCGCAATCGGGGTGTGATTCGGGCGGGAGATCCGAGCTGACAGGTGGACCGATGTGAGGGCTGTCCGCGCCGAAGAACTCGCGGCGCTGCCCGTGTTCGCCGATATCCCGGCCGAGGACCTCAAGGCGTTGGCCCACCTTCTCGAGCCCCTGCACGCGGTAGCCGGCGAGGTCCTGATGCGGCAGGGGGAACGGGCGGAGTCTTTCGCGATCATCGCGTCCGGCCGCATCGGGGTGCGGCACGTCGGATCAAAGGGCCGTGTCACGCTCACCGAGCTGTCGTCCGCGACGATCGTCGGGGAGATCGCGTTGCTGCGGCACGCCACCAGGACCGCAACGGTGACGGCGGTCCAGGACGTGCGCGGGTACATCGGATACGGCGCCGCCTTCGACCGCATGCTGGCGATGCCGGTCATCGCCGACCGCATGCTGCGCACCGCGCGGCAGCGGCTGGCCGCATACGTCGTCCCGATCCCGGTGACGATCAAGGACGGCGCGGTGCTCTCGCTGCGTCCGGTGCTGCCCGGCGACGCCGAGCGGTTCAAGAGCAGCGGCTCGTTCTCCCGGGAGACGCTGTACCGGCGGTACCAGGGCGGCGCTCCCACCGATGCGCGCCTGACCTATCTCTTCGAGGTCGACTACGTCGACCACTTCGTTTGGGTGGTCACCGACGGCGCCGCAGGCCCGGTCGTGGCGGACGCCCGCTTCGTCCGGGATCAGGACGACCCCGCCTCGGCGGAGGTCGCGCTCACCGTGGCGGACGGCTACCAGGGTCGGGGGATAGGCACGCTGCTCCTCGGCGCACTCGCGGTCGCGGCGCGCGTCGACGGCATCAAGCGCTTCCACGCCCGCGTGCTGTCCGACAATCCGCCCGCGCGCGCGTTGGGGGACAAGGTGAACGCGCATTGGGCGCACGAGGAGCCGGGCGTGGTCACCACGACGGGGGAGATCCCGCGATATCGGGATCTACCCCTCGATCGCGTTGTGTATCAACAGATCCGGCAAGTGGCCCGCCAGGTGATCCACGCGTTCGACTAGGGCGGCCTGCCTGGGCGGGTTGTCTACTCGCCGTGCTTGCTCACGGCGTGGCCGGCGCTGCGGACCACGCTGCGGAAGAACTCCATGCGGGCGGTGACCAACTCGTCGGCAAGGTCCAGGGCGGCGTCGACGACGGTCTTGCGGCGCGACTGCTCGGGGAGCACGGGGCTGATCTGGTCGACGAATTTGCGGACCGCATCGATGGCTTGCTTGCGCCCGGTTTCGACGGATTCCAGCACGTCATCGGACAGTTCGGCCCAGCGCGGTTCGGTCTTTTGCGGTGCCTCGGTCATGATCGGACTCCTAGGGAGCGTCTGAGGTGCTTGTGGCGGCTCCGACGTTACGACCGCCCGGCGAGCGGCGCGAGTGACGAAAGACCCTTCGCGCCTGGTCATAGGGCCCGGGCCGGTTCCGCAACGTCGGCCTGTCGGGCAAGGACTTTCGCGGGGGCGACCGGGCCGTAAGTCCCTAACCCGCCGATTTCAGCGCCTGCTAGTTTGCCACCATGGCCGTACCGACCGACGACGACGGCGTTTCCCGACGCTCGGGGGGCGCGTTGCCGTTGAGCCCACCCGCCGGCGTCGGCTTGAGCAGCGCCGTCAAGCCGTTCACGAGCACCGGTCGCTACCTGGCCGAGTCGTGGCGCGACTACCTCGGCCAAGCGCCCGACGAGCTTCCGATCGCGCGGCCCACCCTGGCCCTGGCGGCGCAGGCGTTTCGCGACGAAGTCGTCCTGATGGGCCTCAAGGCGCGACGCCCGGTCAGCCGCCCCGAGGAGTTCGCGCGCATCACGGACGAGGTCGTCGCCGGGCTGACGTTCTACGGCGAGCGCGGATGGCTCGACCATCCGAAGAGATTCTTCGGTGCACCCCCGCCGCTTTCGGACCTCACGGTGCGCGAGGTCAAGAAGGGCAGGCGATCCTTCTACCGCATGTCTTTCGACAGCGGGTACCGGCCGCGGCCGGGGGAGCCCGGCGCGGATCGGTGGATGAGCTACACCGCGAACAACCGCGAGTACGCCCTGTTGCTCCGCCATCCGCAACCGCGGCCGTGGCTGGTCTGTATACACGGCACGGAAATGGGCAGGGCCGCATTGGATCTCGCGCTGTTCCGGGCCTGGCGGTTACACGCCGAACTCGGGCTGAACGTCGTCATGCCGGTCCTGCCGATGCACGGGCCTCGGGCCCGGGGCCTGCCGAAGGGGGCGGTGTTTCCGGGGGAGGACATCTTCGACGACGTGCACGCGACGGCGCAGGCGGTGTGGGACATCCGGCGGTTGCTGTCCTGGATACGCCGGCAAGAGCCGGAATCCCAGATCGGCTTGAACGGGCTGTCGCTCGGCGGCTACATCACCGCGTTGGTAGCCAGCCTCGAGGCGGGTCTGACCTGCGCGATCCTCGGTGTCCCGGTCGCCGACCTGGTCGGCTTGCTGAGCCGGCACTCCGGGCTGGGCCCCGACGATCCCCGGCGTCAGACCTTCGAACTCGCGGAGCCCATCGGGCGGATGACGTCGCCGCTGTCGCTCGCACCGCTGGTCGGAAAGCCGGGGCGTTTCATCTACGCCGGTGTCGCCGACCAGGTGGTGCACCCGCGCGAGCAGGTGGTCCGCCTCTGGGAGCACTGGGGCAAACCCGAAATCGTCTGGTACCGCGGCGGTCACACCGGATTCTTCCGCGCGCGACCGGTACAGCGGTTCGTCGAGGCGGCGCTGCAACAGTCGGGCCTGCTGAATGGGCCCATGACCGAGCGCGACCGCCCCGCTTAAGTCGCGGAGGCCGAGATGAATCCGCTGGATCCGCTGGACGCGGCGATGATGACCGCGGAGTGGGTGTCCAGCCCGATGCACGTCGGTGCCGTGCTGATCCTGTCGCCGCCCGACGACGCCGGGCCCGACTACGTCGACGACCTGCATCGGAGGACGCTCGCGGGCAACGATCCGATCGATCCCAGGCTGCGCAAGTACCCGCACCGCGGTGTGGACACCGGCGGCATGTGGGTGTGGCGACACATGGATCCCGTTGACGTGAGCCAACATTGCCAGCGTCGCACGGTGTCCGGTGACGGATTCTGGCGGCTGATCGGGGAACTGGACGCCCTGCGGCTGGACTGGACCCGGCCGATGTGGATGTCCTATCTGATCGACGGCCTCGACGACGGCCGCTTCGCCTTCTACATCAAGGTGCACCACACCGTGACCGACGGGGTGGCGGGTTTCCAGATGATCACCGACGCGCTGAGCGCTGATCCCAGCCGCCGCTCGATGCCACCGTTTTACGCCGACTGCCGTCCCGAGCCCGCGCCCCCGTCGTCCGGCGGGCTGGTGTCCCGCCTGGTCGCGCCGCTGCGGTCGCTGACGGGCGCCGCGGCGTCGGGTGCGGGGCTGATCGGCAAGGTGGCCACCGGCGAGATCGCCACCGTGCTCGACGCGCTGGTGGGGCACACCACCGCGTTGCCGCTCGGGGCGCCCTACACGCGGTTCAACGGGCGACCCGGCCCCGAACGCGCGGTCGCCGCGGGCAGTTGGGCCAAGGAGCGCATCCACGCCGTGCGTCAGGCGGCCGGCGTGACCGGCAACGACGTGCTGACCGCGATGGCGGCCGGGGTGGTGCGGCGGTGGTTGGGCGATCACGGGGAACTGCCCGATCGGCCACTGGTGGCTGCCTGCCCGATCACGGTGCGCGATCACGAGCACGATTCGGCAGATGACCAGCATGGCAACAAGTTTGGTCTTTGGATGTGCCCGTTGGGCACCAACCTGGACGACCCGCTGGCCCGGCTGGATGCGATCCATCGATCGATGTCCGAGGGCAAGCGCTGGGTGGGCAAGCGCGGCGCGGCGGCGTCACTTCTCACCAACGCGGGGAGCATCGCCGCGACGGCGATCGGTCCGCTGCTCCCGTTCACGCCGAAAATCCGCACCGGATACAATCTGCCGATCTCACATGTCCGCGGACCGGCGGCCGAAATGTATTGGAACGGCGCGCGAATCGAGGAGATGTATCCGGTGTCGACGGTCTACGACGGTCACGCACTCAACATCACGACGTGCTTGTACGCCGACCGGGTCGGATTCGGCTACGCCGCGGGTCGTGACGTGGTACCCGACATCGAGAACTTCATCCCGCTGACCGAGGAGTGCCTGGCCGAGCTGGAGGACGCTCTCGCTGTGGGCTGACCGCGGGGCGTGAGCGGGAGCAACGGTGTGACCGTCGTGGCGGGAATCGGCGGAGCGTCGATGTGGTCCGAATCGTCCCGATTTGCTTGCGCCGCAAGTTTAATGGCGCGCCAGCCGGGGGGCCCGACCGACCTGGCCCAGGATGCGCTCCAAGACGGTGTTGGACAGGTCGCCGTCATCGGCTACGCGAGACAGGCCGCGGCGGCGCAGGAACGTGTCGAGGCGTCGATCGGGGGACCAGTCGGCGTAGATCGGGCCGAGATACCGCGACTGAAGGAACTCGCAAGCCAGGGCGTCCACGTCAGAGTCCGTCAACAACAACGGTGGGATACCACCCATACCCGCGATGCTCCTTTGTTCAGCCGGAACCGCATGCCAAATTACGTGACACGGCGCCGGTAGTCCGTCACGCGGAGATTGCGGATCGGGCCCAAAGTCATCACCGCCCCCGCCGTCCGGCGGCTTGATCGGCGTTCGCCGGGGTCCAACGGCCCTAGTGGTAACAGTCGCGTCGCACTACTTTCGGACACGAGGCGGCAGTCGGGCCGCTTCCCTCAACGACTTTGGAGGTTCGAGGTGCGCGACGCGATCCCAATCGGGCGGATCGCCGGCTTCCCGGTGAAGGTCCACTGGAGCGTGCTGGTGATCCTGTGGTTGTTCACCTGGAGCCTGGCCAGCATGCTGCCCGGCAGCGTCAAAGGGTATTCGCCCGTCGCCTACTGGGTCGCCGGGGCGTGCGGCGCGCTGGTGCTGTTGGCGTCGCTGGTGGCGCACGAGCTCGCGCATGCCGTCGTCGCCCGCCGCGCGGGGGTCCCCGTGGGCAGCGTGACGCTCTGGCTGTTCGGCGGAGTCACCACCCTTGGCGGTGAGGCGAAGACGCCGACGGCGGCGTTCCGGATCGCGATCGCCGGGCCGGCCACCAGCCTCGCGCTGGCCGCCGTCTTCGGCGGCCTGGTCGCTGTCCTGCCGGAGGTGGGCGCCGCGCCGATCGCGGTCGGCGTCGCCTCCTGGTTGGCCGGCATCAACCTGCTGCTGGGCCTGTTCAATCTGCTGCCCGGCGCACCGTTGGACGGTGGCCGGGTTTTGCGGGCCGTCCTCTGGCGCCGCCACGGCGACAGCGTCCGCGCAAGCATCGGCGCCGCCCACGCCGGGCGGGTGGTCGCCTTCATCCTGATCGGGCTGGGGCTGGCCGAATTTCTGCTCGGCGGTGTGGTGGGTGGGGTCTGGCTCGCGTTCATCGGCTGGTTCATCTTCGCCGCCAGCCGCGAAGAGGAGACGCGGATTGCGACCCAGCAGATGTTTGCCGGAGTGCGCGTCGCCGACGCGATGACCGCCCGCCCGCACACCGCTCCCGGGTGGATCACCGTCGACGATTTCGTCCAGCGCTATGTGCTCGGCGACCGGCACTCCGCATACCCCGTCGTCGACCAGAGCGGGACCATTTCGGGTCTGATCACCTTGCGGCAGTTGCGTGATGTCGCACCCGAGCGGCGCGCCACCGCCACCGTGGCGGAGATCGCGCAGCCGCTGCAGGAGGTGCCCTCCGGCGCACCGCAGGAGCCGCTGACCACCCTGCTGGAGCGGATGGCCCCCGCCGGCCCGCGCAGCCGCGCCCTGGTTTTCGACGCCGGCCAGGTCGTCGGCATCGTGACACCGACCGATGTGGCCCGGCTCATCGAGGTCTACCGGCTCGCCCACCCGGAAGGCGCGAAACCCGCTTCGGCTCAGAGCATTTAAACGAAGGCGCTCGACATCGGGGTTTATGGGCGCCGGTGGCCTTCGCCGGGCCGGGCCCGCGGCCAGATGCGCGCCACCGGGTCGCCGCCGCGGTCCGCCGCGGGAAGCCGAGCGACGGTCGGCGGCTTGACCATCAGAAAGCCTGTCGCACAGGGTCTTCCAAATGAACCCCGGCCGGTGCTCCCAATTGCCTCGTTTTTACAAGTACTATTGTGTAAACTGTCGGGCATGACGTACGTGATCGGAAACCCGTGCATCGATGTGTTGGACCGCGCCTGTGTGGACGAGTGCCCCGTTGACTGTATCTACGAAGGTGGCCGGGCGCTCTACATTCATCCCGACGAATGCGTGGATTGCGGAGCGTGCGAGCCGGTGTGCCCCGTAGACGCCATTTACTACGAAGACGACCTGCCTGGCGAGCTCAAACCGCACCTGGCCGACAATGAAGCGTTCTTCACCGAAACGCTGCCGGGGCGAGACGCCCCCCTCGGGTCACCGGGTGGGGCGGCCAAGTTGGGTCCGCTCGGTGTAGACACGCCTTTGGTGGCCGCTCACCCGAGGGCCGACCAAGCGGAAGGAGCGTGAGGGACCCGTGAATGTGCCGCGCACGTCGGTCGGGGAGTCCGCCAGCCGCCGCCGCGAGGTGCTGCGGGTGCTGCGGACGTCGCCCGACCCCATGAGCATCGCCGCGATCGCCGACGTGCTGGGCGTGCACCCCAATACCGTCCGATTCCACCTGGACAGCCTGGTCGGCGACGGGCAGGTCGAGCACGTCGAGCTGGACCGCAAGGGGCCGGGCCGCCCACCGTTGATGTTCCGTGCGGTCCGCCAGATGGACCGCGGCGGGACGCGGCACTATCGCCTGCTCGCCGAGGTGCTTGCCACGGCGTTCGCCGGTGAGCCCGACGCCGGCGCCAAGGCGGTGGCCGCGGGGCGGGCCTGGGGGAGAAAGCTCGATGCCAGCCTGCAGTCGGTTCCGATGAATCCCCCCAGCGCCGACGACGCGATCGACCACCTGGTCAACATGCTCGACGAACTCGGCTTCGCGCCCGAGCGCCGGGCGGCCGACGGGGAGCAACAGGTCGGGCTGCGGCACTGCCCGTTCCTGGAACTGGCCGAGAACCGGACGACCGTCGTCTGTCCGGTGCACCTCGGCCTCATGCAGGGCGCCATGGAGACCTGGGGCGCGCCCGTCTCGGTCGACCGGCTCGAGGCGTTCGTCGAGCCCGATCTCTGCCTGGCGCACCTGAAGCCGCAGAAGGCCGCCAAGTGAGCACCGGCCACGCGGTGGCCGTCGCGGTGACCTTCGTGTGGCTCGGCATGGTGCTGGCGATCTCGTTCCTGGAGGCCCCGCTGAAGTTCCGCGCACCGAATGTGACGTTGCAGGTCGGGCTCGGCATCGGGCGGCTGGTGTTTCGTGCCCTCAATACCGTCGAGGTCTGTTTCGCGCTTGTGCTGTCGGCGATCGTGGTCGCGGGCCCGACGCCGGCGGGTGTCGCCGCGGCGGCTTTCGTCGCGGTGGGAGCGCTTGCCCTGCAGCTGATCGCCGTGCGCCCCCGTTTGACGCGCCGCTCCGACAGCGTGCTCGCCGGGTCCGAAGGGCCGCGCTCGCGGGCCCACTACGGCTACGTCGGCTTCGAGGTGGTCAAGGTGGCCGCGCTTGTCGCGGCGGGGATACTGCTACTGACGGGGTGATCGCGTCCGCTCAACCACAAAGGACTCAGCTATGGAATCGATTTCGTTGACCAGCCTCGCGTCCGAAAAGCTGGCCGAGGCCAAGGAAACCCACAGCGGCCGGGCCGCCCACACCATCCATGGGGGCCACACCCACGAGCTCCGGCAGACTGTGCTGGCTTTGCTTGGCGGGCATGAACTTTCCGAACACGACAGCCCCGGCGAGGCGACGCTGCAGGTGCTGCAGGGCCACGTGCGCCTGACAGCCGGTGATGACGCTTGGGAAGGCAAAACCGGCGACTACGTCGCGATCCCGGCGGAGCGGCACGCCCTGCGCGCGGTCGAGGATTCGGTGGTCATGCTGACGGTGCTCAAGACCCTGCCGTCGGCTCACTAGCCGCATGCTTTCGACGCCCTGGTCAAGGGAATTCGGGCTGCGGGTACCGATCGTCAACGCGCCGATGGGCGGGGTCGCCGGGGGCCGGCTGGCCGCGGCGGTCACGGCGGCCGGCGGCCTGGGCATGGTCGGCATGGGCAGCGTGGCGACGAGGGAACTGCTGAAAACCCAGCTGCAGCACGTGCGTGGGACGTTCGGCATCGGCCTGGTCGATTGGGTGATGCGTACCGAGGCGGGCCTGTTCGAGGATGCCCTGGCGGCGCGTCCGGCCCTGCTGTCGGTCAGTTTCGGGACCGACTGGTCGTGGGTCGCGAAGGCGCACGACGCCGGAATCCCCACCGCCACACAGGTTTACGACGGCCTCGGCGCTCTCCAGGCGGCCGACGCGGGCGTCGACATCCTGGTGGCCCGCGGATCGGAGGGCGGCGGGCACGGTGAGACGACGCTGGCGACGCTGCCGTTGCTGGACACCGTGTTGGACGCCGTCTCGGTGCCTGTCCTCGCGGGGGGCGGCGTGGCGTCGGCGCGCAGCCTGGCCGCCGTGCTGGCCGCCGGGGCGAGCGGGGCGTGGGTGGGCACCCGCCTGGCCGCGTGTCCGGAGGCGCTCTCCGGTGACGGCAGCCGCCGTGCGCTGATCGCGGCCCGGGCCACCGACACCGCGGTCACCCGGGCCTTCGACGTCGCCCAGGCGCGGCCGTGGCCCGCGCGGTTCCCGTCGCGGGTGTTGACCAACGACTTCGTCGAGCGCTGGACCGGCAAGGAGGACGCGCTCAACCCGCAGGCCTGCGACGAACTCGAGGCCTCGATCGCCGCCGACGACCGCCGGGTCGCCCCGGTGGACGCCGGTCAGGGCGTCGGGATGATCCGCGACGACGCGTCGGTGGCCGAGGTGATCGACGAAATGTGTTCGGGCGCAGAGTGTTTGCTGGCTCGCTGGGGTTCCTAGCGTCCACCCGCGACGCTGGCGTGTCCCCCGCAAGCGGGCGGAGCCCCGGCTCGACGGCGGGAGCCACGCTGGCCTGACGCTCGGCGGCGGGAGACACGCTCGCGTGACACTCGGCGGCGGACGCCGGCGCTGCCGGCTCAGACCCCACGCAGATAGCGCTTGGCGATGAGGCGCTGAGCCACCGACACCACGGGCCTGGCGGCCTTGCTCCACCAGGTCGCCGGCCGCGAGAACGCCGTTACCTCCGCGAACACCGCGGAGGTCGCGGGGTCCCGCCGGACGACGAACCGTTCCTCGCCTGACTCCGGATGTCCGGGCAGTGTGCCGTAGGCGAATCCGCGGATGTCGGGCTCGTCGATGACGTACACCACCCGGCATGGCGCGGGCAGAAAACCCATGCGCACCACCACGACCGTGCCGACCTCGGCAACCTCAGAGCTGGCCCGCACCCGCAGGCCGGCGCCGTGCTGCATGCCCCAGCGCATGACGGCGTCGGCGGCGCGTTCGAAGCGCTGCTGCCCGGTGCCGATCTGCTTCTCCGTGTGCAGGTGGCCGTATCCGGCGGGCAAATTGCCGGATGCGGTCGCCCCCACCTCGGGGTAGGTCAACGGCAGTTCCTCGAGCGCTCCCAAGTCCACCCGTCCAGCTTGCCACGCCGAGATGGGGCCACATTTACGGCGTACGGTCGTAAAAGTGACTGCACAAAACTCCGAAACCGTTGCACCAAAAAGCCAAGCGTCCGGAACGTTCACACTCGGCGGCGACCTGACCATCAACCGGCTCGGCTTCGGTGCCATGCGCCTGACCGGCAAGGGCGTCTGGGGCCCGCCCGCCGACCGCGACGAAGCGGTCCGCGTGCTGCGGCGCGCCGTCGAACTCGGCGTGAACTTCATCGACACCGCCGACTCGTATGGCCCGTACATCGCCGAGGAGATCATTCGCGAGGCGCTGCATCCCTACGACGGCTTGGTCATCGCGACCAAGGCGGGTCTGCTGCGCACCGGCCCCGACGTCTGGATCCCACTGGGCAACCCGAGCTATCTGCGCCAGGAATGCGAGATGAGCCTGCGCCGCCTGGGCGTCGACACGATCGACCTGTTCCAGCTGCACCGCATCGACCGTGACTTTCCGCTGGCCGACCAGGTGGGCGAGCTGCTGGCGCTGAAGAACGAGGGCAAGATCCGCCACATCGGCCTGTCCGAGGTCAACGTCGATCAGCTCACCGAGGCCCAGCGGATCACCGAGATCGTCTCGGTGCAGAACATGTACAACCTGTCCGCCCGCGGGGCCGAACCGCTGCTGGACGCCGCGACCAGCCAGGGCATCGGCTTCATCCCGTGGTTCCCGCTGGCGGCCGGGCCGCTGGCCGCCCCCGACGGCCCGCTGCAACGCATCGCCGGCGAGCACCACGCGAGCGCGTCCCAACTGGCGCTGGCCTGGCTGCTGAAACGGTCGCCGGTGATGCTGCCGATCCCGGGCACGTCCAAGGTGGCGCACCTGGAGGAGAACGTCGCCGCCGCCCAGATCGAGCTGAGCGACGACGAGTTCGAGGCGCTGTCGACCGCGGGAGGTCAGAACACCGTCTGACCACCGGATACGGTGTCCGGGTGAGTAGCGGACAGGCCAGGCACTCTGGCGGCGGGTTCAACCCGCCCGAACCGACGACCAAGGGCGGTCCCGACTACGGCCGGTTCATCGAGGCCGTGCGCAAGCTGCAGGACCACGCTCGCGCCGTCGACGCCCCCGACCAGGTGATCACCGAGGCGGCGAACCAGCTGGAGAAGCTCTCGGAGTTGCTCGCCCCGTACGACGCCGACGAGTGGGCGGCGCCCTCGGGCCGCCGCATGGACCTGCCGATGCGCGGCAACGTCCTGACGGTTCCCATGTCCGCCCGCAGGGGTGACGACGGCCGCGTGCACGGCTGGGCGCGTTTCGCCCGGTTCCATCTGGGGCGCAACGGCGCGGTGCACGGCGGTTCGCTCGGCATGCTGTTCGACACCGTCCTCGGCCTGACGGCGGTTCTGCTCACCGGGAGCCGGCGCCAGCGCACGGCCTACCTCAAGATCGACTACCGCAACATCGTGCCCATCGAAAAGGAGCTGCAGTTTGACGCCGGCGTCGACCGGGTGGACGGGCGCAAGATCTTCGTCTCCGGCCGGCTGACCGACGGCGACACGCTGCTGACCGAAGCCGACGCCCTGTTCGTGCGGCTCAAACCCGGCCAACCCTAGCGCGATGTTGCATCGAACACCGTTGCACCGCAGCAATTTCGGTGAGACCCGGTGGTCGTGCGCCCAGGTGCGTCGGTCCGGTCTGCGCGGATACCCGGCCCGGCCGGGGAAAGGGGTTTCGGTGTGACGCCCGCCGGCCTGACAATGGCGGACCTGTTCCGTGCGGTCGACCTGACCGGGGTGTTCGGCAACGCCCTGCTGGCCGGCGTGATCGCGCGGAAGGAGAAGCTGGACCCCGTCGGGTTCGCGGCCCTCGCCGTGTTGTCGGGTCTGGGGGGTGGCATGCTCCGCGACACTCTGCTGCAGCGTGGCACCCCGGTCGCGCTCACCGACTACGCCTATCTGCTGACCGCCCTCGCCGGGGCGGCGTTCGCGTTCGCCTTCCGGGTCGAGGGCCGGGTGTGGAACTGGGTATGGCCGATCGTGGACGCGCTGGCATTGGGATGTTGGGCGGCAACCGGTGCGCACAAGACGCTGGCCGTGGGGCTCGGCTGGCTGGCGGCGCTGCTGCTGGGCACGATCTCCGCGGTCGGCGGCGGAGCGACGCGGGACATCGTGATGCGTCGCGTCCCGGGGATCTTCGGCGGAAACACCCTGTACGCCACCTGCGCCCTCGCGGCGAGCGGCGTGCTCGTGCTCTTCAACTACCGCGACCACCCAACCCCCGGGCTGTTGGTGGGCACACTGACCGGGACGGTGCTGTGCTGGCTTGCTCAGTGGCGTGGCTGGATGTTGCCCGCCGTGGGTGCCTGGTCGCCGCCGACGCTTTTCTCGCGGCGGCGCTCCCGCCCGCCGGCGCCCCGGGACCACCAGACGGAGGAGGGCCTCAACGATGGGGACAGCCGCTAACTCGGTGTTCACGCGGGTGCTCGCGGGGCTGCGTGACGCCCGTGCCTGGCAGGAGGAGTTCTACCGCAATCTGCACCAACACCCGGAGCTGTCACACCAGGAGCGCGAGACCGCTGCGGCCGTGGCCCGGCGGCTGGGTGGCTTCGGCTACGACGTGCACGACGGCATCGGCGGCACCGGCGTCGTCGGGATTCTGCGCAATGGCGACGGCCCGGCCGTGTTGTTGCGGGCCGACATGGATGCGCTGCCCGTCAAGGAAGACACCGGCCTCCCGTATGCCAGCACCGCCACCGCCACCGATGCGGACGGCAACCGGGTATCGGTGATGCACGCCTGCGGCCACGACGTGCACGTGACCTGCCTGCTCGGGGCGGCCGCGCTGCTGGCCGGTGCCCGCGGTGAGTGGAAGGGCACCGTGATCGCCTTGTTCCAGCCCGCCGAGGAGGTCGGTGACGGCGCCCGCGCCATGCTCGACGACGATCTCGCAACGCTGGTCGGCCGTGTCGACGTCGCCCTCGCCCAGCACGTCCTGCCTTTTCCGGCCGGTCGGGTGGGCACACGACCCGGGCCCGTCCTCTCCACCGCGGACAGCATGCGGATCACCGTGTATGGCCGCGGCGGCCACGGCTCGATGCCCCAGGCCACCGTCGATCCGGTGGTGCTCGCCGCCATGATCGTGATCCGGCTGCAGACCGTAGTCTCCCGCGAGGTCGCGCCGACCGATTCGGCCGTGCTGACCATCGGCCGGATCGAGGCGGGAACCAAGAGCAACATCATCGGCGACCACGCCGTGCTGGAGCTGAACCTGCGCGCCTTCAGCGAGCAGACCCGCGGCAGGGTCCTGGATGCGATCCGGCGCATCGTGACCGCCGAATGCCAGGCGTCCGGATCCCCGATGGATCCCGACTTCGAGCTTTTCGATCACTATCCGGCGACGGTCAACGATTCCACGGTCACCGAGCGGGTGCGGGCCGCGTTCGACGATTTCTTCCGCGAGCGATCATGCGAGCTGCCGCTTCAGGCCGCGAGCGAGGACTTCAGCGACATTCCGACGGCGCTGGGGACGCCCTACTGCTATTGGGGTATCGGCGGCGCCGATCCCGACACCTATCACCAGGCGGTGAGCGCGGGTCGCGCCAGCGAGGACATCCCGGTCAACCATTCGCCCGCGTTCGCGCCGGTTATCCAGCCCACCCTCGACACCGGGACCCAGGCGCTGACGGTCGCCGCGCTGGTTTGGCTTGCGCCGTCATAACCGTTGGGCGGCAACCGCATTGGGATCTTCACCGGCCGCGCCGGTCTCAGAGCCGGGTGGTCGGCAACGTCACCTCTTCGTGATCGAGTTCGCGTTCGAGCACCCGAAGGCTCCGATCGGGCAGCATGCCCGCGTCACGCCAGCGCACGAGTTCGTCGCGCTCGGCATCGATGGCCACCCGCCGGATCGCGACGGCCGCCTCGTATTCGGGATAGTTCGGTACGTCGTCGGAATCCGACAGCAGATCGAGCCGACGTTGATACCGCTCGAGCCGGGCGCGCAACTGCCTTCGCACAACGTCGATCGCCCTGGCGTCCGCTTCGCTTTTGTGACCCAGCTCGTCGAGGGTCTCGAGGGCGGCGCGCACGGCGGCCGTGCGCGCCCGATTACGCAGGCGCACTTCGTCCACGGCCTTCGCGTGAACGCCGAGGGCACACACGACCGGCCCGAAAGTGCTGCCCTGCCCGATCAGCGTCACCAGCACGACCACCAACGTGCAGAACAGCAACAGATCCCGGACGGGAAACCGTGCGCCGCTGTCGGTGGCGAAGGGCACGGCGAAGATCGCGGCGAGGCTGACGACGCCTCGGGTGCCGGCCCAGCTCAGTACGAAAATCTCACGGCCACTGAGTCTCTCGGCGTTGCGGTCGCGCCGGGGAGGGGCTTGGGCCGGCTCGTCATGGTCGTCGTCATCGTCGGCGGTCCCCGTGACGTTCCCGAGCCTGGTGTGCAGTGACCGGGGCAGTGACTGCGTGAGCATCAGCCACAGCGGCCGCACCAGCAGCACCGCCGCGGTGGTCACGGTGGTCGCCACGACGATGGTCGACACCGGGTAGCCGCGCAGGCCGTCGAGGATGGCCGGGAACTGCTGACCGATCAGCAGGAAAACGAGGCCCTCGAGGAGGAAGTTGGCCAACCGCCACACGGCCCGGGTCTGCAACCGGCTCGCCCCGGACTCCGACCGCGGCGAGTCGTGCCCGACGACCAACCCGCACACCACAACCGCCAGCACACCCGACGCGTGCACCTTCTCGGCCGCCAGATAGGCCAGGAACGGTGTGGCCAGCGAGATCGCGTTGGCCGTCATCACATCGTGCGGCACCCGCCGCAACAGGCGGCGGCACCAAGCGAACACCAGCCCGATCGCCAGGCCTCCCACGGCGGCCAGGGCGAACTCCCGGATCGCGAACGGGAACGAGAAGTCCGCACCCCTGGCCACGGTGATGGCCACCGACAAGGTGGTGAGGGCCGTCGCGTCGTTGAGCAGCCCCTCACCTTCGATGAGGGTGACGATGTTGAGCGGCAGGCCGACCTTGCGGGCGACCGCGAGCGCGGCCACGGGGTCGGTGGGTGCCACCGCCGCGCCCAGCACCGCACCCGCCGCGAGCGTCGCACCGGTGACCAGCAGGGCGAAGGCGGCGCCGACCGATGCCGCGGTCAGCAGAACGAGGATGACCGACAGGCTGATGACCGTGCGCAAGTTGCGGCGTATCCCGACCAGCGACGACTCCAGCGCCGCGTTGTAGAGCAAAGGCGGCAATATGCAGGTCATCACGATGTCGGGCCGCAGGCCGACATTCGGCCCGGGCAGCAACCCGTAACCGATGCCGACGAGGGTGAGCAGGCCCGCGCTGGGGAGTCCGGTGCGGTCGCTGACCCAGTTCATCACCACGATGGCGCCGACGGCGGCGAGCAGCAATGCCAAAGCCGTCTGCGCCCCCACGGTCCCATTCTGCCGACAATTTGCTGCGGGCGTCGTCGCCGCGCGACGTTGCCGCACTGCTCGACGGCCCTGCTTGGCCGCGGGGCGCCCCGATAGCATGGTCGTCGACCCACCGACCTAGGAGAACCCACGCGATGAGCGCCCCCGCAAACCCGTCCCCAGCAGCCCCGATCCGGGTGCCCGCCGGGACCACCGCCGCGGCCGCGGTGCGGGAGGCGGGGCTGCCGGGCCGCGGGGCGCCCGACGCGATCGTCGTGGTCCGCGACGCGGACGGAAAGCTGCGCGACCTGAGCTGGGTGCCCGACTCCGATACCGAGGTGGTGCCGGTGGCGGCCGACACCGACGAGGGGCGCAGCGTCATCCGGCATTCGGCCGCGCACGTGCTCGCCCAGGCGGTTCAGGGCATGTTCCCGCACGCGAAGCTCGGAATCGGGCCGCCCATCACCGACGGCTTCTACTACGACTTCGACGTGGCCGAGCCGTTCACGCCGGAGGATCTGGCGGCGCTGGAAAAGCGGATGCGCCAGATCGTCAAGGAGGGGCAGCTGTTCGAGCGGCGCGTCTACGAGTCCAAGGACCAGGCACGCTCCGAGTTGGCCAACGAGCCCTACAAGCTGGAACTGGTCGACGACAAGTCCGGCGATCCCGACATCATGGAGGTCGGCGGCGACGAGCTCACCGCCTATGACAACCTCAATCCCCGCAGCCGGGAACGGGTTTGGGGCGACCTGTGCCGGGGGCCGCACATCCCGACCACCAAGCACATCCCGGCGTTCAAGCTGACCCGCAGCTCCGCCGCGTATTGGCGCGGGGACCAGAAGAACGCGAGCCTGCAGCGCATCTACGGCACCGCGTGGGAGTCGCAGGAGGCGCTGGACCGCCACCTCGAGCTGCTCGCCGAAGCCCAGCGGCGCGACCACCGCAAGCTGGGGACCGAGCTGGATCTGTTCAGCTTCCCCGACGAAATCGGTTCGGGGCTGGCGGTTTTCCACCCCAAAGGCGGGGTGGTGCGCAGGGAGCTGGAGGAGTACTCGCGACGCAAGCACATCGAGGCCGGGTACGAATTCGTCAACACCCCGCACATCACCAAGGCGCAGCTGTTCCACACCTCGGGCCACCTGGACTGGTACGCCGACGGGATGTTCCCGCCCATGCACCTCGACGCCGAATTGAACGACGACGGAACGGTGCGCAAGCCCGGGCAGGACTACTACCTCAAGCCGATGAACTGCCCCATGCACACGCTGATCTTCCGGTCCCGGGGCCGGTCGTATCGCGAACTGCCGTTGCGGCTCTTCGAGTTCGGCACCGTCTACCGCTATGAGAAGTCCGGCGTGGTGCACGGGCTGACCCGGGCGCGCGGATTCACCATGGACGACTCGCACATCTTCTGCACGCGCGACCAGTTGCACGGTGAACTGGCGTCGCTGCTGCGGTTCGTGCTCGAGCTGCTCGGCGACTACGGCCTGGAGGACTTCTATCTGGAACTGTCCACCAAGGACCCGGAGAAGTTCGTCGGCTCCGACGAGATGTGGGAGCAGGCCACCAACTCACTGGCGGAGGTGGCGGCCGAGTCGGGCCTGGAACTGGTTCCCGACCCGGGCGGCGCGGCGTTCTACGGCCCGAAGATTTCCGTGCAGGCCCGCGACGCGCTGGGCCGCAGCTGGCAGATGTCGACCATCCAGGTGGATTTCAACTTCCCGGAGCGCTTCGAGCTGGAGTACACGGCCCCGGACGGGACCCGTCAGCGGCCGGTGATGATCCACCGCGCCCTGTTCGGGTCGATCGAGCGGTTCTTCGGCATCCTCACCGAGCACTACGCGGGGGCGTTCCCGGCGTGGCTCGCGCCGGTTCAGGTGGTCGGGATTCCCGTCGCAGACGAACACGTGGCCTACCTGGAAAGCATTGCGGCGCAGCTGAAGTCGCACGGCGTGCGGGTGGAGGTTGACAGCAGCGACGACCGGATGGCCAAGAAGATCGTGCACCACACGGGCCAGAAGGTGCCGTTCATGTTGCTGGCGGGTGACCGCGACGTCCAGGCGAAGGCGGTGAGCTTCCGCTTCGGCGACCGCACGCAGATCAACGGTGTGCCCCGCGAGAGTGCCGTCGACGCCATCGTGGCCTGGATCGCCGAACGCGAGAATGCCGCCCCCACAGCCGAACTGGTGAAGGTGACCGGCGGTGAGTGAGCCCAAGGAACGCGCCGAGGACACCATCCTGGACACCGGCGTCGGCGAGAGTGACCACCTGCAGCGGCTGTGGACGCCCTACCGGATGACCTATCTGGCCGAAGCGCCGATGAAGCGCGACCCCGACTCTTCGGGCAAGACCGAGCAGCCGTTCACCGACATCCCGCAACTCTCCGACGAGGAAGGCCTGGTGGTCGCGCGCGGTGAACTCGTCTACGCGGTCCTCAACCTCTATCCGTACAACCCGGGGCACCTGATGGTGGTGCCGTATCGACGGGTGTCCGAGCTCGAGGACCTCACCGACGAGGAGAGCGCGGAGTTGATGGCCTTCATGCAGAAGGCCATTCGCGTGATCAAGAACGTGTCGCGGCCGCACGGCTTCAACGTCGGCCTCAACCTCGGCACGTCGGCGGGTGGGTCGCTGGCCGAGCACCTGCATGTGCACGTCGTGCCGCGTTGGGGCGGCGACGCGAACTTCATCACCATCATCGGCGGCTCGAAGGTGATCCCTCAGCTGCTGCGCGAAACCCGCCGGCTGCTGGCCGCGGAGTGGGCTAACCAGTCATGAGCAAGGTGCCGTTCCTCTCGCGGGCGGCGTTCGCGCGGCTCACCACGCCGACCGCCAAAGCGTGCCTGCGGATGGGATTGACCCCGGACGTGGTGACGGTGCTGGGCACCGCGGGGTCCGTGGCCGGGGCGCTCGCGCTGTTCCCGATGGGCAAGTTGTTCGCCGGTGCCTGCGTGGTGTGGTTCTTCGTGCTGTTCGACATGCTCGACGGCGCCATGGCCCGCGAGCGCGGTGGCGGCACCCGGTTCGGCGCCGTGCTGGACGCCACCTGCGACCGCGTCAGCGACGGCGCGGTGTTCTGCGGCCTGCTGTGGTGGGTGGCCTTCGGCATGCACGACAAGCCGCTCGCGGTGGCGACCATGATCTGCCTGGTCACCTCGCAGGTCATCTCGTACATCAAGGCGCGGGCCGAGGCCAGCGGGTTGCGCGGAGACGGCGGCATCATCGAACGCCCGGAACGGTTGATCATCGTCCTGGTCGGCGCCGGCGTGGCGGACTTCCCGTTCGTGGCCTGGCCGCCCGCCCTGCCGGTGGCCATGTGGCTGCTGGCGGTGGCGAGCGTGGTGACCTGCGTGCAGCGGCTGCGCACGGTGTGGACCTCGCCCGGAGCGACGGAGCGCATGCCGTGATCCCGGGGATGGGTTTGATCACCGCGCCGCGGCGGCTGGTGTCCGGCACCGCGAGCGATTGGACGTACGCGGCCGGCTGGATGGCCGTGCGGGCGATGCCGGAATTCGCGGCGCGCTCCGTGTTCGAGACCGGGGCGCGTTACGCGGCGCGCCGTGGCGGCCCGGCGCAGCTGCGCAAGAACCTGGCCCGCGTCACCGGCGTCGCGCCGGCAGAGGTGCCCGACGACCTGATGCGGGCGTCGCTGGCCTCCTACGCCCGCTACTGGAGGGAGGCGTTTCGCCTGCCGTCGATGGACCTGCGCGCCCTGTCCGGCGAACTCGATGCCGCGTTCCGGGGGGCCGGCAACCTGGACGCGGCGCTGGCGGCGGGCCGCGGCGCGATCTGCGCGTTGCCGCACAGCGGGAACTGGGACATGGCCGGGGTGTGGTTCACCCAGACCCGCGGCACCTTCATCACCGTCGCGGAGAGACTGGAACCGGAGTCGTTGTACCGGCGTTTCCTCCGCTATCGCGAGAGCCTCGGCTTCGAGGTGCTGCCGCTGTCCGGAGGCGAGCGGCCGCCGTTCGATGTACTGTGCGATCGGCTGCGAGAGAACCAACTGGTCTGCCTGATGGCCGATCGCGACCTCACCCGCACCGGTGTGCAGGTCGACTTCTTCGGCGAGGCCACCCGGATGCCGGCCGGACCGGCGAAGCTGGCGGTCGCGACCGGGGCGGCCTTGCTTCCGGTGCACTGCTGGTTCGACGGCGACGGGTGGGGGTTTCACGTGTTCCCGCCACTGGACTGCAGCAGCGGCGACGTCGGCGCCATCACCCAGGCGCTGGCCGACCGTTTCGCAGCGAACATCGCCGCGCACCCCGAGGACTGGCACATGCTGCAACCGCAGTGGCTGGCCGACCTGTCCGAAGCCAAGCAGGCGCGGCTCAGGGAGACCTGATGCGCATCGGGATGGTCTGCCCCTACTCGTTCGACGTCCCGGGCGGGGTCCAGTCGCACGTCTTGCAGCTGGCGGAGGTGATGCGTCAGCGCGGGCAACAGGTGAGCGTCCTCGCGCCGGCCTCGCCGCACGCGGCCCTGCCGGACTACGTCGTCTCCGCCGGCAAGGCCGTCCCGATTCCCTACAACGGCTCGGTGGCCCGGCTGCGGTTCGGCCCGGCAACCCATCGCAAGGTCAAAAAATGGCTCGCCGAAGGCGATTTCGACGTGCTGCACCTGCACGAGCCCAACGCGCCGAGCCTGTCGATGCTGGCCCTGAACATCGCCGAGGGGCCGATCGTCGCGACGTTCCACACCTCGACCACCAAATCGCTGACCCTGACGGTCTTTCAGGGCATCCTGCGACCGATGCACGAAAAGATCGTCGGCCGGATCGCGGTGTCGGACTTGGCCCGTCGCTGGCAGATGGAGGCGCTGGGCACCGACGCGGTCGAGATCCCCAACGGCGTCGACGTCGACTCCTTCGCCTCGGCGCGTCCGCTGGACGGCTACCCGCGGCCGGGCAAGACGGTGCTGTTCCTGGGGCGCTACGACGAGTCCCGCAAGGGCATGTCGGTCCTGCTCGACGCGCTGCCCGGCGTGGTGCAGCACTTTCCGGACGTCCAGCTGCTCATCGTCGGCCGCGGCGACGAGGCCGAATTGCGCGGGCAGGCGGGCGAATTGGTGAAACACATAAGGTTTCTCGGCCAGGTCGACGACGCCGGGAAGGCGTCGGCGATGCGCAGCGCCGATGTGTACTGCGCGCCCCACGTGGGGGGTGAGAGCTTCGGCATCGTCCTGGTCGAGGCCATGGCCGCGGGCACCGCGGTGGTGGCCAGCGACCTGGACGCCTTCCGCCGGGTGCTGCGCGACGGCGAAGTCGGGTGCCTGGTGCCGGTCGGCGACGGCGCTGCGCTGGCGGACGCCCTCATCTCGGTGCTAGAAAACGATGTGCTGCGCGAACGCTATGTGGCGGCCGGTTCGGCCGCCGTAAAGCGCTACGACTGGTCGGTGGTGGCCAGCCAGATCATGCGCGTCTACGAGACGGTCGCGGCGACCGGCGCCAAAGTTCAGGTGGCGAGCTGATGACGTGCCTCGCCGTCGCCGTCGCGGTATTGGTCGGGCTGCTGGCGGTCCTGGGCGCCTGGGCCTACCAGACGGCCAACCGCCTGGACCGGTTGCACGTCCGCTACGACCTGTCATGGCAGGCGCTCGACGGGGCTCTGGCGCGCCGCGCGGTCGTGGCCCGTGCGGTTGCCATCGACGCCTACGGCGGTGCCTCGGAGGGCAGGCGGTTGGCCGCGCTGGCCGACGCCGCCGAGGCCGCGCCGCGGCAGGAGCGCGAGTCGCGCGAGAACGAGCTCTCGGCCGCGCTGGCGATCGTCGACCCGGCCTCGCTGCCGGCCGGGCTGATCGCCGAGTTGGCCGATGCCGAGGCCCGGGTGCTACTGGCCCGCCGCTTCCACAACGACGCGGTCCGGGACACCCTTGCCCTGCGCGAGCGATTCCTGGTGCGGACCCTTCGTCTCGGCGGGACAGCCGCGCTGCCAAGCTATTTCGAGATCGTCGAGCGTCCCCACGCGCTGGCCCACGGCGACGTCGGCTCCTTCAACGGGGTGGTCAGCCACCGCACGTCGGCGCGCGTGGTGCTGCTCGACGAGACGGGTGCGGTGCTGCTGCTGCGCGGCTCCGATCCGGCGATCGGCCGCGGCAGCGCGCCGAAGTGGTGGATCACCGTCGGCGGGGAGGTGCAGCGGGGTGAGCGGTTGGCCGAGGCGGCCGCCCGCGAGCTGGCCGAAGAGACCGGACTCAGGGCCGCACCGGGAGAGCTGGTGGGCCCGGTCTGGCGGCGCGACGAGGTCTTCGAGTTCAACGGCTCGCTGATCGACAGCGAAGAGTTCTACTTCGTCTACCGCACCCAACGGTTCGAACCGTCCGGTGCGGGCCGAACCGACTTGGAACGCAGCTACATTCACGGCCACCGCTGGTGCGACGCGGCTGACATCGCCCGGCTGGCCGCCGCCGGGGAGACGGTGTATCCGAGGCAGCTGGGCGAGCTGCTCGTCGACGCGGCCGCGCTGGCCGGCGGCCGGGCGCCGGGCCCGCTGGTGTCGATTCGCTGACCCGGCTAGAAGCCGCTCGCCAAGCCGTTGGAGGCCAGCGGGGGGAACCCCAGCACCAGCGGGCTGGCGATTCCGGACGTGACGCCCTGGCCGACGGATCCGGCGATGCTCACCGGGCCGGGCAGAATCCCGGGCGCGTAGTAGCCGAAATCGACGATCGGTTTGATGAACGGCTGCAGCAGATCAGCCACCGGATTGCCGAGGATGGGGACCCACCGGATGGGATCCAGCAGCGGCAACTGCGCGGTCTGCATGAAGTAGAAGCTCATATTGCCGACGTGTTGCTGGATGGCGCCGGCGACCTGCGCTGCGGACACGAAGGGCATCGTGTGGTGCAGGTCGAAGAAGCCGAACAGGGCGTTGAGGTCCGACGGAAGCCACAACCAGTTCGCCGGGAAGTTGGCGATCGCGTCGTATTGCAGCGTGAAGATGGACGTCGCATACGACGTGGTGAGCGGGGTGGCGAAGTGGAACGCGCCGAAGCCCGGAATGAAGTGCGTCAGAATGCCACCCATCGGATTGTTCGGGTCGGCGAGCAGGACGAAGTTCAGCAGATCCTGACTCGGACGTAGGGCGGCAGGCAGGGCCTGCAGGTACCGCATCTCCAGGCTGGCGATCGTCGCGCTCTGCGAATACCCAACGACCACAACGTGATTGCCGGCCGCGGTTTGAGTCAGGATCGCGGAGTTCAGCGTCGCCACGCCCTGATAGACCGACTTGCCGAAGGTCTCGCTGCCGAGCCCGGTGATCGGCCAAAACTGTTCGGGGGTGCGCAAACTCACCAGGGTGTAGTCGGAGTAATTGGTGGCGAGATACGCCTGCTGGATGGACGTCATGTACTTCAGGTCCGGCGACGGATTCCCGGTGCCGCCCATGATCAGCGCGATTTTCTGCGTCCCCGTCGTCGACTGCATGGCGGCGGCGTTGGTGGCTTCCGTTTCGGCGTAGGCGTCCTTCGCGGTGATCAGCGTCTGTACGAACTGGTTGTGGAACAACTCCGCCTGGGCGCTGAACGCCTGGTACTGCTGGGCGTGCGCGTCGAGCATCGTCGCCACGCGCACCGACACCGAATCCGTGGCCGGCGGCAGCACCGACGTCGTCGGTCCGGCCACGGCCGCGTTCGTCGCCTGCAGGGACGAGCCGAGCCCTTGCAACTCGTCGGCGGCCGTCGCCATCGCGTCGGGGTCGGTGATCACGAACGACATGGTCGCTCCGCCTTGCTAACTCAGCGCCGGGCGCGCGGCGATACTTTCGCGCGGTCCGGCGATCGACTGGGTGACGGCGGCCGTCGCCCGCCCGGGAATGCCGGGGGAGGGCAGGTGCGGCGCGGTGGCCGGGCTCGCCGAAATGGGGGTGATCGGGGTGCCGGGAGCCACGGCGGCCGGAGTCGGGACGGTCGCCGGCGCCGCGGCGCCGGCCCAGCTCGACGGCACGGACAGCGCCCCGATCGAGCCGGCCCGGCCCGCGTTCACCGAGACGAGGCGCCCGGCGAGCTGGGCGGCGATGGGGCTGGGGCCGCCGGCGCCCGGACTTGCCGTGGACGCCAGGACCGGATCCATCGCGGGGAGACTGCCGGCGCCGCCCAGCAGCGGATTGGTGCTGGACATCAGCTGGCCCATCACCGTGTTCATCGGTTCCATCGCGAACTGGGCGGGTGTGGAAAGCATCTGCAGCTGCGTCATCGGGTTCATCAGTTGCTGGGTCAGCGACTGGCTGAGCGTCTGGAGGAGTTCCTGGCCGAAGGAGGTGAACGTCGGGGTGGGCAGGCTGGTCAGGGTGAGGGGCGGGCTGCTGAACGGCGTCCACGTCGCCTCGGCCGACTTGATGCTGGCGTCGTAGGCGGTCATCGCGGCCACGTCCTGGGCCCACATCTCGGCGTACTGCGCTTCGGTCGCCGCGATCGCCGCGGTGTTCTGGCCCAGGATGTTGGTCGCGATCAGCGACATCAGCAGCGCCCGGTTGGCCGCAATGACCTCCGGCGGCACCGTCGCGGTGAACGCCACCTCGAACGCCGCGGCCGACAACCGGGTCTGGTTGGCCACCAGCTCGGCCTGCCCCGACGTCGCGGTCAGCCACTGCACGTACGGGGCGGCGGCCGTGGCCATCGTCATCGACGCGGGGCCCTGCCATGGGCCGCCGGTCAGGGTCGAGACCGTCAATTCGAAGGAACTCGCGGCCGACGCCAGCTGGGCGGACAACGCGTCCCAGGCGGCCGCCGCCGCCCACATCGTCCCCGAGCGGGGCCCCGCGTACATCCGCGCCGAATTGATTTCCGGCGGCAACAGCACGTAATCCGGCAACACCCGAGACCTCTTCTCGGCCAACCGCCTCGGCCGGTGGGACCTTGGTTGCCCGCCCAGGGATTCGCACCAGCAGCAGCGGTTGTGCAAATAGCTGACGCAATTTTTAACACAATGTGACGCGCGTCGCAGGCGCTTGGCGTGACTGATGGAAGCGGCGGCAAAACCGGTTTGTTCCCACCACTAGAGTGGAAGCCCGATGGTTCAAGGAGAGCGGGAACTAGTGGAGAGCGGCGGACAGTCCAGCCAGGCCAATCAGACGGGAACGGCGCGGGTCAAACGCGGCATGGCCGAGATGCTCAAGGGCGGCGTCATCATGGACGTCGTCACCCCGGAGCAGGCCCGCATCGCGGAGGCCGCCGGCGCCGTCGCCGTGATGGCGCTCGAACGGGTGCCCGCCGACATCCGCGCCCAGGGCGGGGTGTCGCGGATGAGCGACCCCGACATGATCGAGGGCATCATCGCCGCTGTGACCATCCCGGTGATGGCCAAGGCGCGCATCGGCCACTTCGTCGAGGCGCAGATCCTGCAGAGCCTCGGCGTGGATTACGTCGACGAATCCGAGGTGCTCACCCCCGCGGACTACACCCACCACATCGACAAGTGGAAGTTCACCGTGCCGTTCGTGTGCGGCGCGACCAACCTGGGCGAGGCGCTGCGGCGCATCAGCGAGGGCGCGGCGATGATCCGGTCCAAGGGCGAGGCCGGCACCGGGGACGTCTCCAACGCCACCACACACATGCGGGCCATCGGCGGCGAGATCCGCCGGCTGACCTCGATGTCGGAAGACGAATTGTTCGTCGCCGCAAAGGAATTGCGGGCGCCCTACGAGCTGGTGGTCGAGGTGGCCCGGGCCGGCAAGCTGCCGGTCACCCTGTTCACCGCCGGCGGCATCGCCACGCCGGCCGACGCGGCGATGATGATGCAACTCGGGGCCGAGGGGGTGTTCGTCGGCTCTGGGATCTTCAAGTCCGGGGATCCCGCGCAGCGCGCGGCCGCCATCGTCAAGGCGACCACCTTCTACGACGACCCGGACGTGCTGGCCAAGGTGTCGCGCGGGCTGGGCGAGGCCATGGTGGGCATCAACGTCGAGCAGATCGCGCAGCCCCATCGGCTGGCCGAACGCGGCTGGTAAGCCGGGGGCTGTTGGTGGCGATCGAAGAGATCCTTGATCTGGAGCAACTCGAGGTCAACATCTACCGCGGCCGGGTGTTCAGCCCCGAGTCGGGATATTTCCAGCGCACGTTCGGCGGCCACGTCGCCGGGCAGTCGCTCGTCTCGGCGGTGCGCACCGTAGACCCGCGCTACCAGGTGCACTCGCTGCACGGCTATTTCCTGCGGCCCGGGGACGCCAACGAGCCCACGGTCTTCATCGTGGAACGCACCCGCGACGGCGGTTCGTTCGCCACCCGGCGCGTCAACGCCATTCAGCACGGCGAAATCATCTTCAGCATGGGGGCGTCCTTCCAGACCGACCAGGAGGGCATCCACCACCAGGACGTCATGCCGGCCGCGCCGCCTCCCGACGGGCTGCCCGGCCTGGACTCGATCAAGGTGTTCGACGACGCCGGCTTCAAGCAGTTCGAGGAGTGGGACGTCTGCATCGTGCCGCGCGACCAATTGCAGCTGTTGCCCGGCAAGGCCTCCCAGCAGCAGGTGTGGTTCCGCCACCGCGACCCGCTGCCCGACGACCCGGTGCTGCACATCTGCGCGCTGGCCTACATGAGCGACCTCACCTTGCTGGGATCGGCGCAGGTCAACCACCTCGACGTCCGCGAGCATCTGCAGGTCGCGTCCCTGGACCACGCGATGTGGTTCATGCGGGCGTTCCGGGCCGACGAGTGGCTGCTCTACGACCAGTCGTCTCCGTCGGCCAGCGGGGGGCGCTCGCTGTGCCAAGGCAAGATCTTCACCCAATCCGGTGAGATGGTGGCGGCGGTCATGCAGGAGGGGCTGACTCGCTTCCAGAGCGGGTTTCAGCCGACCGCGCAGTGAACGCGCCGCGCATCGGCGTACTGGCGCTGCAGGGCGACACCCGCGAGCACCTGGCCGCGCTGGGCGAGGCCGGGGCGGATTCGATGCCGGTGCGGCGCCGCGCCGAGCTGGAGAAGGTCGACGGCCTGGTCATTCCCGGCGGGGAGTCCACCACGATGAGCCACCTGCTGCTCGACCTGGACCTGCTCGAACCGCTGCGCGGGCTGCTGGCCGACGGGCTGCCCGCTTACGGCGCGTGCGCGGGCATGATCCTGCTGGCCAGCGAGATCCTGGACGCCGGCGCGGGCGGGCGCGAGGCGCTGCCACTGCGGGCGATCGATATGACCGTGCGGCGCAACGCTTTTGGCCGCCAGGTCGATTCGTTCGAGGGCGACATACCGTTCGCCGGTCTGGACGGCCCGGTGCGCGCGGTGTTCATCCGCGCCCCATGGGTCGAGCGGGCCGGGGAGGGCGTGCAGGTGCTGGCCGAAGCGTCGGGGCACCCGGTCGCGGTGCGGCAGGGCAGAAACCTGGCGACGGCGTTTCACCCCGAGATGACCGGCGATCGCCGCGTCCACCAGCTCTTCGTGGACGTCGTCAACGGGCACGCCTGACGCACCGGGCCGTCGCCGCTATTGCGGGTCGGGTGTGCGCCGAGGGCTCTCAGCGTGCGTCCAGGGTGGGAAATCGGCGGGATTGGCGCCGTGAGCGCACACCCGATGCGGTTCCCCGGGGATGAGGTGGTCCCCAAAAATCGATAGCGCGGGCGATATCACATTCGCGGAGGCGGATATGCCCGGGTTCCTGTGACTGCTGGGGCGGCTGAGCCGCAAGGGCAGCGGCCGGTCGGGCGCGAGCAAGCGTGCACGTAGACTCGTCTGGCGAACTTTCGAACACAGAAGAGGTAAGAGACACCGATGAGCGGCCATTCCAAGTGGGCCACCACCAAGCACCAAAAGGCCGTCAAGGACGCGCGCCGGGGCAAGGAGTTTGCCCGGCTGATCAAGAACATTGAGGTCGCCGCCCGTACCGGCGGCGGGGACCCGGCGGGCAACCCGACGCTGTATGACGCCATCCAGAAGGCGAAGAAGACGTCGGTGCCCAACGACAACATCGAGCGCGCCCGCAAGCGCGGCGCCGGCGAGGAAGCCGGCGGCGCCGACTACCAGACGATCATGTACGAGGGCTATGGGCCCAATGGCGTGGCGGTGCTGATCGAATGCCTGACCGACAACCGGAACCGCGCGGCCGGCGAGGTCCGGGTGGCGGTGACCCGCAACGGCGGCACGATGGCCGACCCCGGCTCGGTGTCCTATCTCTTCACCCGCAAGGGCGTCGTCACGCTGGAGAAGAACGGCCTGACCGAGGACGACCTGCTGGCCGCCGTGCTGGACGCGGGCGCCGAGGACGTCAACGACCTGGGTGAGAGCTTCGAAATCATCTCGGAGCCAACAGATTTGGTCGCCGTGCGGACCGCCCTGCAGGATGCCGGCATCGACTACGAGTCCGCGGAGGCCAGCTTCCAACCTTCGGTCAGCGTGCCGGTGGACGTCGACGGCGCCCGGAAGGTGTTCAAGCTCGTCGACGCCCTGGAGGACAGCGACGACGTGCAGAACGTCTGGACCAACGTCGACTTGTCCGACGAGGTTCTGGCCGCGCTCGACGAGGACTGACCGGCCGGCACAGGTCGTCGCCCTCGGGCCTAGTCGTATCCGTGCCGCATGTCCTCGACGATGCGCGGATTGTCCAGCGTTGACGGGTCCAAAGCGCGTGGGCGGGTGTCGTCGGGGAACACTGTGGCGGCGTCCAGCACGTGCTGATTGAGGTAGCGCAGCGGGGGAGCGTTGGGCGGCACGGTGGGTGCCGGCGGCGTGGACCCGCGGCGCGCCAGCGTGAATCCCCAGTCGCCGAACGTCGGAACATAGACGTGGTACGGCGTCAGGGCATAGCCGGCCGTGCGGATCGACGAGGTGGTGCGCCAGAACGCCGTCTGCGTCGAGAACGGGCTGCCGGCCTGCACGACCATGAGCCCGTCGGCGGCGAGCGCGTGGCCGACCAGCGCGTAGAACTCCGTCGAATAGAGCCGGCCCAAAACCGGGGTGTCCGGGTCGGGAAGGTCGACGATGATCGCGTCGAAACCCCCGGGCGGTACGACGTCCGGGTGCGGCGAGCGCAGCCAGCGCATCGCATCGTCGATCACCACCTTGACGCGCGGGCTGTCCAGCGAGCCGCCGTTGGCCCTGCGCATGGTGGTGCGCGCCAGTTGGATCACCGCGGGGTCGAGCTCGACCTGCACGATCTTGGTGATGCCCGGCTGCCGCAGCAGTTCGCGGGCCACCAACCCGTCGCCGCCGCCGAGCACGAGGACTGATCGGGCGCCTCCCCCCAGGGCGGGGTAGACCAGGCTTTCGGTGTAGCGGTACTCGTCCCGGGTGGAGAACTGCAGGCCGCCGTCCAGGTAGAGCCGCATGTCGTTGCCGCGTTGGGTGACCACGATCTCCTGGTAGGCCGAGTGCTGGTAGGCGATGATCGGGTCGGCGTAGAGCCGTTGTCTGCTCGTCGTCTCGATGTCGGCCGAACGCGCCAGCAGCGTGGCCAGCAGCGCGAGCGCCGCGGCGAGCGCGCACAGCGCCATCGCCAGCTGCCGGGCCGAAACCACCCGGCGCAGAACGAAAATCGCCACGACGGCCGCGGCCAGCAGGTTGACGATGCCGGTGGCCGCCGCGCCGCGGATCATGCCCAGCTGCGGCAGCAGCAGGAACGGCCACACCAGGCCGCCGAGCAGCGCACCGAGATAGTCGGCCGCGTTGAGGTTGGCCAGCGTCCGGCCGGTGTCGGGCGCCTCGCCGCTGCGGCCGCGTTGCAGCATGGTCATCAACAGCGGCACCTCGGCTCCGACCAGCCCACCGATCAGGGCCGTGCCCAGCGCCAGCATCCACATCGACTCGTCGTCGATGAACGCGAACACCGTGTAGAGCGCCGCGGCGGACAGGCCGCCGACGATGCTCAGCAGCACCTCGACCGCGACGAACGCGATCGCCGCGTGCGCCAGGAGCGGCTTGACCACTAGGGCGCCCACGCCGAGCGCGGCGATGTAGCCCGCGACGATCAACGAGGTGGCAACGATGCCGCCGCCGTTCAGGCTCGCCGCCAGCGTCAGCAGAGCGAGTTCGTAGATGATGCCGGACGCCGCGCACGCCGCGACGGCGGCCAGCAGGACGGCCCGCCACCGCCCGGGCAGCGGCGTCGAGGCGACCGACGGCTGTGGCCGGCTCTCCGTCGAGGTCATGAGATGGCGGCGGCGATCACTCCTCCCACGGCCACCAGCATGGTGGCCGTGGCGAAAGCGGCCGGATGCAGCTCGGGCTCGTCGACGTGCTCGCGAAACTTACCGGGCACCGCGATCTGCAGGATCAGCAGCGCCCCGCCCTGCAGCACGACTCCCACCAACCCGTACACCGCCACGCCGACGAGTCCCTGCCCCAGCTGGCTGTAGCTGCTGGCGATGGCGCTGATGATGACGATGGCCAGCGCGATGTACATGGCCGAGGCGAGGACGACGGCGTTCGGGCGCTTGTCGATGAACACCAGTTGACGCAGGTTGCCGGGGGTGAGGACGTCCACCATCAGGAAGCCGGCGATCAGGACGACGACGCCGACCGCGAAGTACAGGACGACGGCGACCACGCCCTGGGTGATCGTGCCGAGGTTGGTGGATCCGAAATCGATCGCGAGGTACATGGTTTGTCTCCTTTGCGTTTCCGGCTAGAGGTCACTTGGTTCCGCCCGGGCCACCCGGGCTGCCGCCGGCGCCGCCCGAGGGGGAGCCGGGCGTGAAGCCGGGGCCCAAAAAGATGAAGGCGCCGTGGCTGTATCCGGCGTTCAGGCTTTCCAGGCGGATGCTGCACGGGTGGTTGCCGTCGGGGCCGACGGTCACGATGTTGTTGCTGTAGCGCAGGTATTCGTTGTCGCCGTTGGCGGCGCGCGCCTCGGGGGCCTGATGCTCGGCGAGCGTGTCGGCCACGTCGTCGGCGGAGCCGCTGCATTCGTAGCGCGTCCCGTTAGCGTCGTGGGCGTACTCGTGATAGTGGCCGGCGATGTAGGAGGCAATGTTCTTCTGCGACAAGATGATTCCGAAGACCAGGCAGACGATGGCGGCGACGGCGAGCACGCCGGCTATCACGAACAGACGGTTGCGGCTCACGGGTGCCACCGGCTGGTCGTGTGGACCACCTGTCCGCCGGACCCGACCAGGCTGCGCGGGTACAGGTGCCAGGTCCGCCAACGCCAGCCCGCGGCGTCGGGTTCGGCGGCCAGGGCGGTGAGCGCGGCGTCGTCTCCGGGGAAAGAGCCGCCGAGCCAACCCTTTTCGCGCGCGCATCGGTCACGAAGGTCGCGCGCCAGGCGGCGGAAGGCGCCCTCGTCATAGGTGTCGGTGCGCGACTCCAGGGAGTAGCCGGGCGCGGCCGTGCGTTCCGGCAGGTCGACGCCCAGGCCGCGCGCCGTGCACGAAACCTCTTCGGAGAAGCGGCCCGTGGCGTGCTCGACCGTGACGACGTGCGACGCGCCGAGGACCCCGAGCAGCAGCGCACCGCCGTCGGGGTGGTGCAGCAGGCTGGTCGCCAGCGGTGGCGGCGCGGGCGCGTTGAGCGCGAGTCCGAGCTTCTGTCCGGACACGTCCGAAGGAGTTACGGCGAGCTGATGAAGCGGCACCGGCGCGTTCCTAGGAGGACGGGGGCGGGGGCGCCGGATACACGGTCAGCTCGCCGGTCAGCACCGGTTTGCCGGTCGCGACCTCCCACGGCATGCCCGGCGCCCAGCGCTCGAACGAGAGCAGTAGGGACTCATCGGAGTTGGCGCAGTCGATGAACTCCATCTCGCCGCCCGCAGGCAGCCCGGTGGTGCCCTCGGTGGTGAACGAGGCGCGTCCGCGTTCGGATTCGTGAAACGTCACCCCGTCGACGACGTACTGGCCGCCCGGCTGCAGCGTGAGGTCCTTGCGGCTGACCCACATCGCCAGCTCGAGGCGTCCGTCGTCCTCCTCGACGCTGAACCAGATCGGCTGGTCGCCGCCCTCCAGCAGGTGCTCCCACCACACGAAGGGGCCCTCGCGGTAGGTCACCGATCCGCGCACGACGTAGTCGACGCCGCCGTAGCTGACGATCGCGCCGGGGCCGAGTTGCCGCGGACCGAATTCCGGCATCGCGTTGAACGAGAGCGGATCCTGGCGGCCGCGTGGGGGACTCGGTTGCTTGGGGCGTCGCAAAGCGATGACGAGTACGACGATGGACGCGATGAACAGCACGATCGCGATAACGACCAGCAGTGATCCCACGCGAGCCCTTCCGTTGCCACCTGTCTTGAGCGAACGTGGGGTAAAGCTAACAGCTTTTCCGCGAGTTCGGCGCTGTAACGTCGCGCGCCGGAATCGGCGGTACCGCCGCGTGTCCTCCGCGGAGCCGTCGGTCCCGGCCGCTAGGGTATCGAACAGCTGTTCTACAGGTGGGAGCGGGCAATGCGCGTGATGGGCGTCGACCCCGGGCTGACCCGATGCGGGCTGTCGGTGGTCGAAAGCGGGCGCGGACGAAACGTGGTCGCGCTGGACGTGGACGTGGTGCGGACCCCGTCGGACGCGCCGCTGGCCGAGAGGCTGCTGGCCATCAGCGATGCCGTCGAGCACTGGCTGGCCACCCACCAACCGGACGTCGTCGCCATCGAGCGGGTGTTCTCCCAGCTGAACGTGTCGACGGTGATGGGCACCGCGCAGGCCGGCGGGGTGATCGCGCTGGCGGCGGCCAAGCGCGGCATCGACGTGCACTTCCACACGCCGAGCGAGGTCAAGGCCGCGGTCACGGGCAACGGTGCCGCGGACAAGGCCCAGGTGACCGCGATGGTCACGAAAATCCTTGCGCTGCAAGCGAAGCCGACTCCCGCGGACGCCGCGGACGCGCTGGCGTTGGCCATCTGCCACTGCTGGCGGGCGCCGATGCTGGCCCGGATGGCCGCGGCCGAAGCGCTGGCCGCGCAACAGCGGCACGTGTACCTGGCCAAGCTGAAGGCCGCGCGATGATCGCCTCGGTGCGCGGTGAGGTGCTCGAGGTGGCGCTCGACCACGCGGTGATCGAGGCCGCCGGCGTCGGCTACCGGGTCAACGCGACGCCGTCGACGCTGGCGACGCTGCGCTCCGGGA
>NZ_LZJA01000096.1:0-10382 GCF_001666785.1 Mycobacterium sp. E3305
GCGGCCCCGGCGGTTCGCCTCGTCGAGCCTGTAGTTTTGCAGGCCCACACTCACACTTTGCCTGCAGATCTACAGGCTCGGTGTGGCTGCGCGCGGGCTACAGCCCGGCCGTGCGGGTGACCTCCGCGAAGCGGCTGGACGGGCCGCAGGCCGCGCGCACCACGGCCACGTCGTCGGCGACGTCGAAGTCGGCGAGCACCACCACCACAACGACGCCCACGACCACGGAGCCGTCCACCACCACGCCCACCACGACGGTGCCGACGACGACCACCCCGCCTACGGTGACGACCACGACGCCGCCGACGAACACCAAGACCCCGCTCACCTCGACGCAAACGCCGACCACCGCGGCGCCCCCGCCCAGCACCCACGAAACGACGGTGGCGCCGCCGCACACGCAGACCCAGCAACCGCAGACCCAGCAACCGCAGACGCTCGCCCCGCAGCAGCCTCACCCCCATCGCGGGTTCTGAGCCGGTGATGCCCGACGCGGTCACGGTGGTGCTGCCCTGCCTGAACGAGGAGGAGTCACTGCCGGCCGTGCTGGCGGCCATCCCCGCCGAATACCGGGCGTTGGTGGTCGACAACAACAGCACCGACGACACCGCCGCGGTGGCGCGGCGGCACGGCGCCGTGGTGGTGGTGGTGGTGGTGGTGGTTGTGATCGTCGGCGGCGTGGTCGTCGGCGGGTTGAAGGGCGGCGGATATATCGGGACGGGAACGATGACCGGGATCGGAACGGGCACAGCGGGATTGGGGTTGGGGACGACGCCGGGCACGTCGGGCGCCACCGGGGCGGGCGCGGCCGGGACACCCGCGCCGGGCGAGGTGCCCTGCGCCGGAAGAAGGCCATTGGCGTCCGGGATCACGCCACCCTGGAAACCGGCGTTGGGCTGGTCGGCCGGAGGCGGGGGCACCGGCGCCTGCTGCTGCGTCGGCAACAACGGCATGAACTTGCCCGGGGCGGCGTTCTGGTGGCCCACCACCGGCTGCTGGCTCGCGGTGGGACGCACCGCGATGGCCACCGCGGCGGCCAGCGACGCGAAACCGATGACGGCGAAGGCGATCACGGCGTTGCCGACCACCAGGGACCGGCGGCTGAGCCGCGAGGGGATGGCCTCGGTCTGATCGAAGTCGTCGTATCCGTCGTATTCGTCGTATTCGGGGTCGTAATCGTCGCCGGCGAACGGCTCGGCGTCCTCGGTCATCGAGTACGCCAGCTGCGGTTCCTCGGCGGCCGGCGGGGGCACCACCGTCGTCTCGTCCCCGGTGGGCCCCGTGGCCGGCGCCATCGCGGTCTCGTCGCCCGTGAGCCCCACCGCCGGAGCCATCGCCGTCGCATCCCCGGCCGACAACGCCGTCTGCGCCGCGGCCGCCATGGCGGCGCCCCGGGCGACCGCGAAAGACGGGTCCTCGGCGACCTGCACCCGCATGGTCGACGCATCGCGGAACTGGTCGGCGACCCGGGTCAGCTCGGCGGAATCGCCCACCAGGTACACCTCGCCCGGGGCGTCCGGCCGGTTCCCGAGTTGGGCCATCATCGTGTCGAAGGTGGCGGTGGCGTCGCCGCCGGCCAGCGGCTGCTGGGCCAGCACGGTCGGCGGTGCGTCCTGGTCCTCGGCGGAGCCCGGCACCGACAGCGTCGCCGTCGCGTCGTTCATCACCAGCGCGGCGCCGGGGCGCCCGGCCGCGCGCATCAGGGCGGCCACCGCCTGTGACTCGGAGAGCACGGCGACGTTGGGGACGCCGGAGTTCTCCAGCGCCTGCCGCAGCTGCCCGGCCAGCGGATCGTCGTTCCAGCACAGCCGGGTGCCCACCAGCCGGTGGTTCTCGTCCGCCAGCAGCCGATTGGTGCCGACCACCGTCTCGGTGAGTTTGCCGACCGGGTTGTCCTCCAGGTCGACGACGGATTGGTCGATCACGTCGGCGCCCGGCCCGACAAGCGCCAAGCGGGCGACGGGGCCCGTGACCGCGACCCCCAACACGACGTCCATCCCGGTTCTCCTTCGGCTGGCCACCCCACGACCAGCAATGTCCCGGCATCATTACACTTGCGATACCGTTGGCAGTATCCGTTATTCGGGCGACAAGGTTTGCCTATAGCGCAGCGTAACCAGCTTCTCGAACCACAGGACGGTCGCCGGGGAATCTGCCACGGCGTCCGAACGGAGATTATGTTCGCAAGCGAGCAGTGCGGCCGCCCCGGCAGGGTATTCGCCCGCCGCGCAACCGAAGCTGCGCAGCAGGCGATCGTCGTTGATTTGCGGGGGGCATGGTGAGCCAGAGCAGCGACGACGCGCCCACCGGCCCCATTCAACGACAGGCGCAGGAGACCACCCGCATCGTCCGGCCGGGCCCGAACGCCGCGGCCGCAACGCCCGATCCGACCCGCCGCCGCTGGGCCGGCGACCTGACCGCCGTCGCGCTGCTCGTCATCGCCCTCTTCCTGCCGTGGAATCTGTATTTCGGCGTGGGGATTCCGGGCAGCAAGCCGGTCCTGTTCGCCGCGCTGCTGGCGGTGACGGTGCTCTCCCTCGTCGCCGTCGCGGTAGCCGGTTCCTGGAGGACGTCGGGCGCGCGGTTCAACCCCGCCAGGGCGGGCCGGCTTCGCCTGGCGCTCAACATCCCCTACGCGCTTCTGGTGCTGGCGTTCGTCGGGTTCGACGCGTTCGAGACCGTCCGGTTCGGCGGCACGGTGAACGTGCCGGGCGGCGTGGGGCCCGGGGCGTGGGTGGGCATCGCCGGGTCGCTGCTGAGCGCGCAAGCGGTCGCCAACGGCGCCCGCTCGGGACCGGTGCCCGAGGGCGATGAGTACGCCGGCTGGCTGAGGGCGGCCCGGCTCATCGGTTATGCGTCGATGGCGTTGGCGGTGCTCAGTTTTGGCTTCAACCTGTATTGGCGGGTGCGGTACGCGCTGCAGAACACCGGAGGCGCCGCCGCGTTCGGCAAGCAGAACGTCGCGGTCATCGTGACGGCGGTGGTGTACGGCGTGGTGGCCCTCGTCGCCGTGCTGGTCGCCGCCAGGTGGTTGCTGCGCGGCACCAGATCCGCCCGGCTGGCCACGGTCGCGCTCGGCGCCTCGACGGCGGTCGCCGGCGTCCTGGTGTGGAGCCTGCCGCTGGGGCGGGACATCGACGCGTTCCACGGCATCGCGCAGAACACCTCGACCGCCGGGGTCGGCTTCGAGGGCTACCTGGCGTGGGCCGCGGCCGGGGCCGTGTTCGCGCCGCGGACCCTCTTCGGTCATCGGAACACCACCGGGGCCGAGGAGAGCGCCTGGCGGGCGGCGGCCCGAAATGGCTTGCTGCTCATCGCCGTATGGGGCCTGGGTTCGATGGTGATGCGGCTGACCGATCTCTTCGTCTCCGTGAGCCTGAACTACCCCTTCTCGCGTTACGACAGCGTGGTGCTGGCCGGGTTCGATCTGGCCACCGCGCTGCTGGCGATCTGGCTGCGCATCAACCTGGCCGACGCCACCCGCTCCGCGCGACTGATCTCGTCGCTGTGCGGGCTGGTCGCCACACTGAGCGTCGCGCGGGTGGTGGTGGGCGTGGTGCTGGCACCGCGATTCGCGGACTCACCGACCTCCCCGGCGCAACACCCGGTCTACGGGAACAACCTCGCCCAGCAGATCACCAGCACCTTCGACGTGGCCCTGTGCGGCCTTGCGCTGTGCATCCTGGGGGCGGCCATCGTCACCGGGCAGCTCCGCGGCCGGCGCCTGCGCCGCCGCCGCATCGCCCGCAAGGCCGCCGCCCCGGCGGGCGGCGCTCCCACCGGACCCCGGGCGCGCGTGCCGGTGGGCCAGGCCGCCACACCGTCGGCCGCGGCGACCACCCGGATCAGCACCGGCCCCCGGATCTTCCGGGGCGACGATTCCGCGACGCGGCAGATACCCCTTCAGAAACCCAAGATCTACCGCCCGCCACAGCCCTGAGGGGCTCAGCGCAGCGGGGCGAACGCGAACTCCCGCAGGCCCTCGGCCGGGCCGACGCGCGCCCGGAAACCCAGCACCTCGGCCGCCCGGGCCGGGTCGGCGACGATGTGGCGCACGTCGCCGCTGCGGTACTGGCCGGTGATCACCGGCGCCGGTGAACCGCCGCGCGCATCGCACAGCGCGCCGGCCACCTCAAGGATCGAGACCGGCCGCCCCGAACAGACGTTGACCGCGGTGAATCCGTCCGTGTGCTGGGTGGCCGCGAGGTTGGCGGCGGCGACGTCGTCGACGTGGACGAAGTCCCGCATCTGGCCGCCGTCCTCGAAAACCCTTGGTGGTTCGCCTTTTTCGAGTGACGACCGGAAGATCGCCGCCACCCCGGAATACGGCGTGTCGCGCGGCATGCCGGGGCCGTAGACGTTGTGGTAGCGCAGCGCCACCACCGACCCGCCCGTCGACTCCGACCAAGCCAGGGCGTAGTGCTCCTGCGCGGTCTTGCTGGCCGCGTACAGGCTGCGCGGCCGCAGCGCCGCTTCCTCGGCGACGAGGCGCCACTGCAGCTCCTCGCCGCCGATCGGGCAGCGGTGTTCGAAGATCCCGGCTTCGAGGTCTTCGCGCCGCCGCGGCAGCGGGTCGATGTCCCCATGCCGCCCGCAGTGGTAGCGGCCCTGCCCGTACACCACCATCGACGAGGCCAGCACCAGGCGGCGCACCCCCGCGGCGAACATCTGCGCCAGCAGCACGGTCGTGGCGAAATCGTTGTGGCCGCCGTAGGCGGGGGCATCGGCTGCGTCCACGCCCGCCCCGACCATCGCCGCCTGATGACAAACCAGGTCCACCCCGTCCAGCAGGGGCGCCAGGGCGTCGCCATCGCGGACGTCGACGCGGTGACATCCCTGCGGCAGCACCGGATTCGGGCCGTGCGCCGCGGGCAGCAACACGTCGACGCCGACCACGTCGTGGCCCGCCGCCCGCAGCGCCGCGGCCACCCGCGACCCGATGAAACCGGCCGCACCGGTGAGCAACACCCTCATGGCAACTCGACGGGCAGCGTGACCCCGGTGTGCGGCAGGCAGTGCGTGCAATTGCGTTCGCTCGCCACCCGGCCGATCGCCTGGCGCACCAGCTCCTTGAATCCCCCGATGTTCTTCTCGAATTCGGCGAACACCTCGACGGCGGTCACGCGCTCACCCGGCGCCACCCCGGCATCCAGGTCGGTGACCAAAGCGATTGTCGCATAGCACATTTCGAGTTCCCGAGCCAGCACTGCCTCCGGGTAACCCGTCATGTTCACCAAGGCGAACCCGGCCGAGGCGAACCATCGGCTCTCTGCGCGGGTGGAGAACCGCGGCCCCTGAATCACCACCATCGTGCCGCCGTCGACCACGCCCGGCAGGCCGGTCACGGCGGCGCGCAGGCTGGGGCAGTACGGGTCGGCGAAGTCGACGTGGATGCCGCCGGAATCGAAGTAGGTGTCGGGGCGGCCGCTGGTGCGATCGACCAGCTGATCGGGCACCACGACCGCGCCCGGACCGTTGTCGGGCTCGAGGCTGCCGACGGCGCAGGGCGCGAAGATTCGTCGCACCCCGAGCTTGCGCAGCGCCCACATGTTGGCCCGATACGGCACGGTGTGCGCCGAGAACTGGTGGCTGGTCCCGTGCCGGGGCAGGAACGCGACCTCGTGTCCGCCGACGGCGCCGACGGTGAGCGGCGCGCTCGGCGGCCCGTACGGGGTGTCGACCTCGACGACGCGGGTGTCGGACTCGAAGAACGTGTAAAAGCCGCTGCCGCCGATGACTCCGAGCATCCGCCCATTCTGGTGCATGGCCCGCACCGGATCGTGGGCGCGGGGGCGGGGGCGGGGTGCTGGCAGGATGTCCTCGTGGCCAACTTCGGGCAATGGATCTCCGGTGCGCGGCCGCGGACGCTGCCCAACGCGGTGGCGCCGGTGGTCGCGGGCACCGGCGCGGCGGCGTGGCTGGGATCGGCGGTGTGGTGGAAGGCGCTGCTGGCGCTGGCCGTCGCGGTCTCGCTGACCGTCGGCGTCAACTACGCCAACGACTACTCCGACGGCATCCGCGGCACGGACGACGACCGGGCCGGCCCGATGCGCCTGGTGGGCTCGCGGCTGGCCACCCCGCGATCGGTGCTCGCCGCGGCGGTGGCGAGCCTGACGCTCGGGGCGGCCGCCGGCCTGGCCCTCGCGCTCGTCAGCGCGCCGTGGCTGATCGCCGTGGGCGCGGTGTGCATCGCCGGCGCGTGGCTGTACACGGGCGGCTCGAAACCCTACGGCTACGCGGGTTTCGGCGAGGTCGCGGTGTTCGTGTTCTTCGGGCTGGTGGCCGTGCTCGGCACCGAGTACACCCAGGCGCTGCGGGTGGACTGGGTGGGGCTGGCGCTGGCGGTCTCGATCGGGGCGCTGTCGTCGTCGGTGCTGGTGGCCAACAACCTGCGCGACATTCCGACCGACGCGCAATCGGGAAAGATCACCCTGGCGGTGCGGCTGGGCGATGCCCGCACCCGCATCCTCTACCAGGGACTGCTGGCGACCGCGGGGCTGCTGACCCTGGTGCTGATGGCCGCGACGCCGTGGTGCGCAGTGGGATTCGTGTCCACGCCCCTGGCGCTGCGCGCGGCGGGCCCGGTGCGGTCGGGGCGCGGCGGTCCGGAGCTGATTCCCGTGCTGCGGGACACCGGGCTGGCCATGGTGGCCTGGGCGATCGCGGTGGCGGCGGCCCTGGCGCTGGCCGGCTGAATCCCCGGATGTGTCGGTACTGCCCGCGCCGGCGATGGATCGGATAACAATGGGTGGTCGGCCGGCGATCAACGGCCGTTCATCGACGACACCGATCGGGGACAGCAGTGAAGCAGATCGCCGCGACCAGAGGACCGGAGAACATCGGATTGCTCAGCGTCGGGGCGTACCGCCCCGAACGGGTGGTCACCAACGACGAGATATGCGAGAACATCGAATCGTCCGATGAGTGGATCTTCACCCGCACCGGGATCAAGACCCGCCGGTTCGCCGCCCGCGACGAATCCGCCGCGTCCATGGCCACCGAGGCCGGGCGGCAGGCGATCGCGACCGCGGGGCTGACGCCGTCCGACATCGACTGCGTCATCGTCGCCACCAGCACCCATTTCCTGCAGACCCCGGCGTGCGCCCCGGCCGTCGCCGCGGCGTTGGGCGCCACGGGCGTGCCCGCGTTCGACGTCTCGGCGGGCTGCGCCGGCTTCGGCTACGCGCTCGGCGTAGCGGCCGACATGATCCGCGGCGGGACCGCCGCCAAGGTGCTCGTCCTCGGTTCGGAGAAGCTGTCCCCCACGGTGGACATGCAGGACCGCACCAACTGCTTCATCTTCGCCGACGGCGCGGCGGGCGTGGTGGTGGGCGAGACGCCCGACCAGGGCATCGGGCCCACCATCTGGGGCAGCGACGGCGAACAGGCCCTGGCGATCCGGCAGGACATCGATTGGATCGACTACATGGACGCCCCCACCGGCCCCCGCCCGTTCCTGCGGCTGGAGGGCAGCGCGGTGTTCCGGTGGGCGGCGTTCGAGATGGGCAAGGTCGGCCGGCAGGCGATGGACGCGGCGGGCATCCGGCCCGACGAGATCGACGTGTTCGTGCCCCATCAGGCCAACAGCCGCATCAACGAGGTCCTGGCCAAGAGCCTGGAATTGCGGCCGGACGCCGTCGTCGCCAACGACATCGAGCACACCGGGAACACCTCGGCGGCGTCGATCCCCCTGGCGATGGCCGAGCTGCTGGAGACCGGGGCCGCCAAGCCCGGCGACCTGGCCCTGCTGATCGGTTACGGCGCGGGCCTCAGTTATGCCGCGCAGGTCGTGCGGATGCCCAACTACTGATCGGCAGCGCGCTCGTCGGGCGCGGGCTCCCCGTGCAGCCGGGCCCGCAATTGTTCACGCTCGCGGCGCCGGCGCTCGCCGGCCACCGCCAGCGACGCGGTGGCGCGACGGCGCAACGGGCCGAACAGCCAAATACCCAGCGGCATCGCGATGATCAGCGCGAACAACGCTGCGACCACGACCGGGAACTGGCTGACCCCCATCAAGCGCGCCACCCCGTAGATCACGGCGGCGAGCATCACCGCCAGCAGCAGGCGCGCCGCGGCGTAGAGCAGAACGTCGATGACGGCCCGGCGGCGTGCGCCCGGCGCCCGGCCCTGGCCGTCGCCTGGGGCGTTGTCGCTGGCTGCTTCTGACACAGGGGAGAGCCTACGGCGCGGGTATATTCGTTCGAGGAGGTGTTGAGTGCTCTACCTGCTGCTCGTCCTGATTTTGGGGACGCTGATCTACGTTGGCTGGCGTGCGGCGCGGTCGCAAATCAACCGGCCGAAGACGCGCGTGATCGGACCCGACGACGATCCGGAATTCTTGCGGCGGTTGGGCCACGACGACAACAACCCCCGCTGAGGCGCTACGCGATCCCGGGGTTGCGCTGATCCCCCGGAAACCCATCGGCGACGATGGCCGCCAGTTCGGTGAGCGCCTCGCGCGTCGACCTCTTCAGCCGGTCCAGCTCGATCTCGGCGCCCTCTTCGAGGTGCGGGTCGAACGGCACCACCTGGACCGCGCGGCAGCGGCGGGCGAAGTGGTCGACCACCTTGTTCATGTCGACCTTGCCCGTGCGTGACCGCACCCCGTTGATGACCGCGATCGAGTTGCGCACCATCTCCTCGTGGCCGTGTGCGTCCAACCAGTCCAGCGTCGCGGACGCGCTGCGCGCCCCGTCGATGGATCCGGAGCTGACCACGACCAGAACGTCGGCCTTCTCCAGCACCGAGGACATCACCGAATGCAGCAGCCCCGGCCCGCAGTCGGTGAGGACCAGTCCGTAGAACCGCTCCAGGACGTCCAGGACGCGGCTGTAGTCCTCGGCGCTGAACGCCTCCGAGACCGACGGGTCGGTTTCCGAGGCCAGCACCTCCAGGCCGCTCGGCCCCTTCGAGGTGTAGCGGCGGACATCGCTGTATCGCTCGATGCTCCCGGCGTCGTGCAGCAGCTGACGCACCGTCGCCGCGGTCTCCAGCGGGATCTTCTGGCTCAGCGTGCCGCGGTCGGGGTTGGCGTCGACCGCGACCACCCGGTCACCCCGGATGGAGGCGAAGGTGGCGCCCACCGTCGCGGCGATCGTCGTCTTGCCGACGCCGCCCTTCAGCGACACCATCGCGATCCGGTAGCAGCCGCGCAGTGGCCGGTTCACCTGCGCCACCAGGTTGTTGTAGCGGGCGGCCCGCGGGCTCTCACCGAGGTTGATCAGGTGGCCGGACACCTCGTAGAGCAGCCGGCGCCAGCCCTCCGACGGCGGCGGCTTGACCGGCCGCAGCAACATCCCGGTGGACAGCTCGGGGTACGGCGTGTGCGGCAGCGGCTCCGGCCGCGGCGGGGCTTGCGGGGGCGGCGCGGCGGCCGGGCCGTTGTAGTAGGCGCCGTACGCCGTCGGGTCGACCCGCGGGATTCCGGTCACCGGGGTGGAATCCCAGGGCGGCATACCCGCGGGCCGGGGCGTGGTCGGCGGCGCCGCCTCCCGCCGCTCGGGCCGCCGTTCGGTGCGGAACCCGGCGAAGGCGCGGGTCGGCGCATCGCCGCCGTCGGCGGGCGGTTCGTCGGCGTTCACGGGCGAGGGAGCCGGCCCCGGCGGAGGCATTTGCGTGGTCGGTTCCTCGGGCGCCCCCACGCCCGTCATCGGATGGTCGGACACGTGCACTCCCCCTTGTTGCGTTACTTGGGTCGGTCGCTGGCGGTCACCCCACGCCCGCATACGAATGCAGGCCCACGGTCACCAGGTTAACGAAGAACAGATTGAAGACCATGGCCACGAACCCCGCGACGTTGATCCAGGCCGCCTTCCTGTCCCGCCACCCCGCCGTCGACCTGGCGTGCAGGTAGGCGGCGTAGATCACCCAGGCGACGAAGGACACGGTCTCCTTGGGGTCCCAGCCCCAATACCGCCCCCACGCCTCTTCCGCCCAGATCGCGCCGAAGATGACCCCGAACCCGAAGACCGGGAACGCGAAGATCGTGGTCCGGTAGGCGACGCGGTCCAGCGTCTGCGCGTCGGGGAAGCGCCGCACGATCCGGGCCAGGGTGCCCTCGGCGCCCGGCTCCCCAAGCCGTGAGGTGCGCAACAGGAACAGGATGCTGGCGATGCCGGCGACCATGAACACCCCGGAGCCCAGGCTGACCACCGAGACGTGGATGGGCAGCCAGTAGGACTGCAGCGCGGGCATCACCGGGGCGGCGTTGGTGTAGAGCCAGCGCCCGGACACCGTGAGCAGGATCAGCACCGGCACCAGCAGGAAGACCCACAGCGGGCGGTATTGCGGGCGGCGCAACACGAACGCCCCGGCGAGCAGCCCGCACATGCAGGTCAGGTTGATGAACTCGTACATGTTGCCCCACGGCACCCGCACGGTGG
>NZ_LZJA01000097.1:0-650 GCF_001666785.1 Mycobacterium sp. E3305
CCAGCTTGACCAGCCTGCGGCCGTCGCACACCGCGCGCACCAGCGTCACCTTGCCCACCCCGGCCGGGCCGGACACCCCGGTCGGCACCGCGCTGCTCGACGACGTGACGCTGTCCAACGCCGGGCTGCGTGAGGGCACCGCCGTGATCGTCGGCGCGGTCACCGTCTACGGCGCCCGGTCGGTGACGCTGTCCGGCTCGTCGCTGGCCAGCCAGTCCATTTCGCCGGTGACCCTGCGACAGGCCCTGCTCGGCAAGGTGCTGACCGTCGGCGACGCCGTGTCGCTCCTGCCCCGCGATCTGGGCCCGGGCTTCTCGACGGCGGCCGCCACCCGCGCGCTGGCGGCCTCGGTGGGCATCAGTTGGACCTCGGAGCTGCTGACCGTCACCGGCGTGGACCCGCTCGGCCCGGTCAGCGTGCAGCCCAACTCGCTGGTCACCTGGGGCGAGGGCGTGCCGGCCGGCGGCCCGGCCGTGTCCACCGAGCTGGTCGACGTGGCCAGCCCCGAAACGGTCCTCGAGGAACTCAAGGGCTCACAGCCGCAGGCCGCCAAGCTCATCGAATGGCTCAAGCTCGCGCTCGACGAGCCGCACCTGCTCAAGACCCTGGGCGCCGGCGCCAACCTGGGCGTGCTGGTGTCCGGCCCGGCC
>NZ_LZJA01000098.1:0-4979 GCF_001666785.1 Mycobacterium sp. E3305
CACTCCATGGGCGAAGTCGCCGCCGCCGTGGTGGCCGGTGCGCTCACGCCCGCCCAGGGATTGCGGGTGACCGCGACACGATCGCGGTTGATGGCCCCGCTGTCCGGGCAGGGCACCATGGCCGCGCTCGAGCTCGACGCCGCCGCGACCGAGGCGCTGATCGCCGACCACCCGCAGGTGACGTTGGCGATCTACGGCTCGCCGCGCCAGACCGTCATCGCCGGACCGACCCAGGCGATCGACGACCTCATCAACACGGTCCGCGCGCAGAACCACTTCGCCGGCCGGGTCAATATCGAAGTGGCGCCGCACAACCCGGCGATGGACCCGCTGCAGCCACTGATGCGCGCGCAACTCGCCGATCTGTCCCCGCGCCCACCGACCATCCCGATCATCTCCACCACCTACGCGGACCTGAACAGCCGGCCGGCCTTCGACGCCGACCACTGGGCCACCAACATGCGCAACCCGGTCCGCTTCCAGCAGGCGATCGAAGCCGCGGCGGCCGAGCACCACACCTTCATCGAAGTCAGCGCGCACCCCTTGCTGACCCACGCCATCAGCGAAACCCTCGCCGACCGCGACGGCTACCTGAGCATCGGCACCCTGCAGCGCGATGCCCACGACACCCTGACCTTCCACACCAACCTCAACACCGCCCACGTCACGCGCCCGCCCCATACGCCGCATCCCCCGGGACCGCACCCCCCGCTACCGAAAACGCCGTGGCAGCACACCCGGCACTGGATCTCCCCCACCACCGCCGGCCACCACGCCCCGAACACCCACCCGCTGCTCGGGGCCGGCGTGACCGACCCCACTACCGGCACCCGGATCTGGGAATGCGAGCTCGGCCCCGACCTGCTGTGGCTCGGTGATCACGTCATCGACGATCTCTGCGTCCTGCCGGGTTCGGCCTACGCCGACATCGCGCTGGCCGCGGCGACGGACGCCTTCGGCGGCCCCGAGCACGAACCCTGGATGATCCGCGACCTCAGCCTGGACCACCTGCTGCACGTGGGCGACGGCACCGCGCTGGTGACGACGCTCGCCGGCGACGAGCAGACCTGTCGCGTCGAAATGCGCACGCACAACGCCGCTTCGGGATGGGTCAAACACGCCACCGCCACCCTCACCCGCGAAACCGAACGCGCGCTGCCGTCGCTGCCGGCCGACGAACCCGGCGTGACGGAGCTCGACCCCGACGAGCTGTATGAGCGGCTGCGCGGCGCCGGACAACAGCACGGCCCGGCCTTCCGCGGGATCGTGGGCCTCACCGTCACCCCGTCGGGAGCGGCCCGCGCGGACGTGCGCCTGCCCGCGTCGGCCAGGACCGGATCGCGCAACGTCGTGTTGCATCCGGTCATGATGGACATCGCCGTCCAGGCGCTCGGGGCCACCCGGGCCGCGATCGACCTGGCCGGCGGCCAGAACGCCGGCGAAATCATCGTGCTGCCAGCGCGTTTCGCGGGTGTCCACGTCTACGGCAACGTGGCAGACGGCGTGCGCTCGTTCGGCTCACTGACCACCACCGGCGACCCCGACCGGCTGGTGGGCCACGTCGTCCTGACGGATCGGGACGGACGACCGCTGCTCGTCGTCGACGAGGTGGAGATGGCGGTGCTTCGATCGGGCCGGGGCACAACGGAACTCGGGAACCGGCTGTTCGCGCTGGAGTGGGAGCTCACCCCACTGGACAAACCGGCCGGCACGCTCGCCGGCGTCCTGCTGATCGGAGACGAGGACGACGCAGACCCGCTGCTCCCCGCGCTGCGGTCGGCGCTGAGCGACGGTGCGGCCGAGGTCGACATGGTTTCCCCGGCCGACCCTGCGGGGCTGCGCGCGGCGATCACCCGAACCCCGTGGGATGCCATCGCCGTGGTCTGTCCGGCACGGGCCGTCGACGAGTCGCTCGCGGACCGCGCCCAACTCGCCCTGGCGCAGGCGCGCACGCTGCTGGTCGCCGACATCGCGAAGACGGTGACCAGGATGGGCGCCCGGAACAGCCCGCGGCTGTACATCGTCACCCGCGGCGCCCAACAGCTCGGTCCCGCCGATCGGGTCACATTGGCGCAGACGCAACTTCGCGGCATCACCAGGGTGCTGACCTTCGAGCACCCGGAACTCAAGCCGACCCTGATCGACACCGACGCCGACGGCATCGCCTCGGTCGCCGACCTGGCCGCGGAGCTGCTCGCCGGGTCCGACCACGACGAGATCGCGCTGCGCGACTCGCACCGATACGTCAACCGGGTGGTGCCCGCGCCCACCACGGCGACCGGTGACCTCGCCCCCCAGCCGCGCCGCACCGTCGTGGACCTGGACCGCGGGGAAGCTGTCCGGCTGGAGACCGATCAACCCGGACGGCTGGACGCCCTGAACCTCCACGCCGTCAAGCGGATTCCACCCGGGTGCGGCCAGGTGGAAGTCCGCGTCGTCGCCGCGGGCCTCAACTTCAGCGACGTGCTCAAGGCGATGGGCGTCTACCCCGGGCTCGACGGGGCGCCGCCCGTCGTCGGTGGCGAGTGCGTCGGCCTGGTCACCGCCGTCGGCCCCGACGTCGACTCCGTCGAAATCGGCCAGCGCGTGATCGCTTTCGGCCCCGGCACTTTCGCTTCCCACATGACCACCCTGGCCGACCTCGTCGCGCCCGTCCCCGACGCGCTGCCCGACGGCGAGGCGGCCGCGTTCGGCATCGCCTACCTGACCGCCTGGCATTCCCTGTGCGAGGTCGGGCGGCTGGCCCCCGGCGAACGCGTGCTCATCCACTCCGCCACCGGCGGCGTAGGACTGGCCGCCGTTTCGATCGCCCGGATGCTCGGCGCCCGGATCTACACGACGGCCGGCTCGGACGCCAAACGCGAAATGCTGCGGAGCCTTGGGGTCGAGTACGCCGGCGATTCCCGCAGCGTCGATTTCGCCGACGAGATCCGCGACCTCACCGACGGCTACGGGGTGGACGTCATCCTCAATTCCCTTCCGGGCGAAGCGATTCACCGCGGTGTCAAGCTGCTCGCCCCGGGCGGCCGGTTCATCGAGCTGGGCAAGAAGGACGTGCACGCCGACGCCGGGCTGGGGCTGGCGGCCCTGGCGAAGAGCGCGTCGTTCGCCGTGGTCGACCTGGACCTGAACCTCAAACTGCAACCTGCACGCTACCGCCGCATGCTCGCGGACATCCTGCGGCATGTGGCGGAGGGCCGCCTGCAGGTGCTCCCGGTCACCGAGTTCGGCCTGCAGGACGCCGGCGACGCCTTCGCGCTGATGGCCTCCGGGCGGCACACCGGCAAGATCGTCGTCTCGATCCCGGCCGGCGGCCGCCTCGCCGCGATCGCCGCACCGCCACCGCAGCCCCTGGTCAGCCCGGACGGCGGCTACATCATCGTCGGCGGCATGGGTGGCCTCGGCTTCGTCGTCGCGCGCTGGCTGGTCGAGCGCGGCGCGGGACTGGTTGTGCTGAACGGACGTTCGGGCCCCACCGGCGAGGTGGCCGCCACCATCACGGAGCTCAACGCCGCGGGCGGCCGCATCGAGGTGGTTACCGGCGACATCGCCGAGCCGGGCACGGCCGAGCGGCTGGTGCGCGCGGTCGAGGACGCCGGCTTCCGGCCGGCCGGAATCCTGCACAGCGCCATGGTCCTCGACGACGAGATCGTGTTGAACATGTCGGAGTCGGCCGCCCGGCGCGTATTCACCCCGAAGGTCGCGGGCGGCTGGTTGCTGCATCGGGCCACCGCCCACCTGGACCTCGACTGGTGGCTGGTGTTCTCGTCGGTGGCCTCGCTGCTGGGCGCGCCGGGCCAGGGCGCCTACGCCGCCGCCAACTCGTGGGTCGACGGCCTGGTCGCCCACCGGCGCGCGGCCGGACTGCCCGCGGTCGGAATCAACTGGGGCCCATGGTCGGAGGTGGGCCGCGCCCAATTCTTCGCCGACCTCGGCGTCGCGATGATCACGGTCGAGCAGGGGCTCGAGGCCATGCAGCTGGCGTTGTCGGCCGACCGGGCCCGCACCGGCGTGTTCAGTCTCGACGCCCGGCAGTGGTTCCAATCCTTCCCCGCCGCGGCCGGGTCGTCGTTGTTCGCCAACCTGCACGACGCGACGGGCGAGCGGCACGGCGGCGGCGCCATCCGCACCGAACTGGACGCCTTGGACGCCGCCGAGCGCCCCGCCCGCCTCGCCACCGCGATCGCCGACGAGATCCGGGCAGTGCTGCGCTCGACCGAGCCGATCGACCCGGGCCGCCCCATGCAGTCGCTCGGCCTCGACTCGCTGATGGCCCTCGAACTGCGCAACCGGCTCGAATCCAGCCTGGGCACAACGCTGCCGGCCGCCCTTGTGTGGGCGTACCCGACGATCACCGACCTCGCCGGCGCGCTGTGTGAGCGGCTGGGTTACGCGCCGCTCACCGACGGCGACGAACCGCCCGACGGGGACACCGCCCTGTCGGACGAGGAGATGGAATTGCTGTCCGATCTGGTGGCGGCAAGCGAGTTGGAAACCGCAACGGGGGGCAGTGAGTAATGACGAGCATTGCCGAACGCGCAGCGCAGATGTCGCCGAAGGCGCGCGAGGTCCTGGCACGTGAGCTTGTCCGCGCGGGAACGGCGTTCCCGACCGACATCGCCGAACCGGTGGCGGTGGTGGGCATCGGTTGCCGGTTGCCCGGCGCCGTCGCCGGGCCGGAGAGCTTCTGGCAACTCCTAGTCGACGGCCGCGACGCCGTCGGCGAGGTACCGGCGGACCGGTGGGACGCCGACGAGTTCTACGACCCCGACCCCCAGGCGCCGGGCCGGATGACGACGAAATGGGGCGGCTTCGTCGACGACGTCTCCGGATTCGACGCCGACTTCTTCGGCATCACCCCCCGCGAAGCGGTCGCGATGGACCCCCAGCAGCGCATGCTCCTCGAGGTCGCCTGGGAAGCGCTCGAACATGCCGGCCTGCCCCCGGATTCGTTGAGCGGCAGCCGAACCGCCGCGCTG
>NZ_LZJA01000099.1:0-19113 GCF_001666785.1 Mycobacterium sp. E3305
GAGCACCTGAAACCCGTTGCAAATGCCCAACACCGGCATGCCGCGGTTTGCGGCGGCCACAACTTCGCCCATCACCGGGGCGAACCTGGCGATCGCCCCCGCGCGCAGGTAGTCGCCGTAGGAGAAACCGCCGGGCACCACCACGGCGTCGACGCCCTTGAGGTCGGCGTCGGCGTGCCACAGGCTGACGGCCTCGGCACCGACACGCCGCGCCGCCCGGGCGGCGTCGACGTCGTCCAGGGTTCCCGGGAACGTGATGATGCCGATCCGCGCGGTCACCGGGTCTCCCGGCTGATCGTCCAGTCCTCGATCACGGTGTTCGCCAAGAGCGTCTCCGCTATGTCGGCGAGGACCGAGTCGTCAACGGTTTCGTCGACTTCGAGTTCGAACCTCTTGCCTTGTCTGACTTCTGAGATCCCCGGATGACCGAGTCGGCCCAGCGCGCCGACGATCGCCTGACCCTGCGGGTCGAGAATCTCCGCTTTGGGCATCACATGAACGACTACCCGGGCCACCGGCGCTCCTCCTCAGATTTGTCCCCGCGCCAACTCTACCGGCGAAAGTGCAGCTCGGCCGTCACGGGCACGACGCAATGTAGGCCTCGCACAGGGGGGCGGTCAACGCGTTCAGCACCGGGTCGTCGGCCATGGCGGGCCACGGAACCTGCGGCGGCGCCGACGACCAGAGCGTCAGCTCGGTGATCGTGCTGCTCGACGGGTGGGCGACCAGGTACGTGTGCATGACGATCGGACCGCTGATCACCGCGGCCATCCGGTTCGTTTCGTCGGTGGTGATCGACGGGGATTGCAGCGGCGTTCGCTGCTGGCAGGAGCGCAGCGCGGCGACGGCGGTGCTGAACGCCGAAGACGCGAGGGCGCCGCCGCTGGCCGTATCGCCGCGCCAGTGCAGGATCTGCGCCTGCAGCTGCCACTGCCCGTCGGGATGGGCGACGGCGGCGCGCGCCACGACGGCCGAGTCGCGGGGGTCCCGCGGCACCGGGGCTGTGGCGCACAGCTCCTCGAATCGGAATCGAGGCCCGGGCGCCGCGCCGGTAACCTGCGCCGCGAGCCCGGCGAGCGGGGGCCAGCCGTAAACGGAGTCCAGCGGCACGGCCCGGCGCTGGATCCAGGCGGAATCAGGGATCTGGTCGCACACGGGCGGGCAGGCCTGCGGCTCGGCATGTGCGGGCACCGCGACGATGAACGCCACCGCGAGGCCGCCGACCACCGCCATGGCCGCCAGGATCACCCGCATCGGCATCACTCTCCCGTCAGGGCACAATCGTAAACATGCAACTGACGCATTTCGGCCACTCCTGTCTACTTGCAGAATTCGACCACACCCGAGTGCTCTTCGATCCTGGGACTTTCGCGCACGGTTTCGAGGGCATATCGGGTTTATCCGCGATCCTGATCACCCATCAGCACCCCGACCACGTCGACGGCGCCCGACTGCCGGCCCTGCTCGAGGGCAACCCGGGCGCGGCGCTTTATGCCGATCCGCAAACCACCGCCCAGCTCGGGGCGCCGTGCCAGGCGGTGCACGTCGGTGACGAACTGCGGATCGGTGAACTGACGGTGCGCGCCGTCGGCGGCAAACACGCCGTCATTCACCCGGAAATCCCGGTCATAGAGAACATTTCGTTCCTGGTGGGCGACGGCGATCATCGGGCCAGGCTGATGCATCCCGGTGATGCGCTGTTCGTGCCCGACGAGCCGGTGGACGTGTTGGCCACCCCGGCAGCCGCCCCGTGGATGAAGATCTCCGAGGCCGTCGACTACCTGCGCGCCGTCGCACCGGCGCGCGCCGTACCCATCCACCAAGGGATCATCGCCCCCGACGCGCGGGGCATCTATTACGGCCGGCTCACCGAGATGACCACCACAGACTTCCAAGTGCTCCCCGAAGAGGACGCGGTCACCTTCTAGCGCTACCCCGTCCGGCGAGCTAGGCGATATCGTCGCCCACGCCGCGTCCGGCGGCCCGCCCAGAGAAGATGCAGCCGCCCAGGAATGTGCCCTCCAGGGCGCGGTAGCCGTGCACGCCGCCCCCACCGAACCCGGCCACCTCACCCGCGGCGTAGAGGCCGGCCAGCGGCGTTCCGTCGGCCTTCAGCACGCGGCCGGCCAGGTCGGTCTCTATGCCGCCCAACGTCTTTCGGGTCAGGATGTGCAACTTGACCGCGATCATCGGGCCCGCCTTGGGGTCGGTCAGCCGGTGCGGTGCGACCACCCGGCCCAGCCGGTCGCCCAGATAGCCGCGGGCGGCACGGATCGCGGTGATTTGTCCGTCCTTGCTGAATTTGTTGGCCACCTCGCGGTCGCGGGCGGTCACCTCGGCCTCGACGGTGGCGTAGTCCAGCGGCGCGACATCGGGCAGCTTGTTCATCGCGGTTACCAACTCCCGCAACGAGTTCGCGCTGACGAAGTCCACTCCCCGGTCGACGAATGCCTGCACCGGGCCCGGGGGCCCGGAGCGCGCCCGGTTACGTAGCAGCTCACGCAGGCTCTGCCCGGTCAGGTCGGGGTTCTGCTCCTGCCCGGAGAGCGCGAACTCTTTCTCAATGATCTTGGCGTTCAACACGAACCACGTGTAGTCATACCCGGATCTGGTGATGTATTCCAGCGTGCCCAGGGTGTCGAAACCCGGGTACAGCGGTACCGGCAGCCGCTTTCCGGCCGCGTCGAGCCACAGTGACGACGGTCCGGGGATGATGCGAATGCCGTGCAGCGGCCAGATGGCGTCGTAATTGGTGATGCCTTCGGTGTAGTGCCACATGCGGTCCGGGTTGATCACCCGGGCGCCGGCCTGCTGGGAGATGCCGATCATCCTGCCGTCGACGTGGGCAGGCACCCCGCTGAGTAGCTGCTCGGGTATGCGGCCCATGCGCTTGGGCCAATTCTTGCGCACCAGCTCGTGATTGCCGCCGATGCCGCCGCTGGCGACGATCACAGCGAGCGCGCGAAACTCGAATTGCCCCACGGGTGTTCGTGATGACGGCACGCCCCTGGGTGCGGCTGCGGGCTCCAGCACCGTGCCGCGGACCCCGGTCACCGCGCCGCCCTCGACGATCAACTCATCAACCCGGTGGCGGTGCGCGAAGCGCACCGTCGAGCGGTCCCGCAGCTGACGGGCGAAGATTTCGACCAACGCGGGGCCCGTGCCCCAGGTGATGTGGAAGCGGGGCACCGAATTGCCGTGCCCCTGTGCGTCATAGCCGCCACGTTCGGCCCAGCCCACCAGGGGGAAGATCTTCAGTCCCCGGTCTCGCAGCCAACGGCGTTTTTCCCCCGCGGCGAAGTCGACGTAGGCGTGCGCCCATTGGCGTGGCCAGTAGTCCTCGGGCCGATCGAACGCCGCGGTACCGAGCCAGTCTTGTAGGGCGAGTTCGTGGCTGTCGCGAATCCCCAGACGGCGCTGCTCGGGGCTGTCGACGAAGAACAGGCCGCCGAACGACCAGAATGCTTGCCCACCCAGGTTGGCGCTGCTCTCCTGGTCGAGGATCAGCACCCGCAGGCCCCGGTCCACCAGCTCGCAGGCGGCCACCAAGCCCGCGAGTCCCGCCCCGACGATGATGGCGTCGGCGCCGAACCCCCCGGCCGAAGAATCGCTCATGTCCGCCCAGGGTAGTGCCCGCGCCGAGCGGTTTGAGCAAACGCTTCGTCAGGCCGCGTCGAGAATGGCCTTGTCGCGCTGCCAGCGGTACACCGCCGGTGCGCAGCCGTGCATCAGCGACAGGTCGACGGCGTCGACCATGGCCTGCAGGGGCCCGGGCTTGCGCAGGTGGCGGGCGGCCACGGCCACCCGCACGACTCCGCCCCGGCGGGCGATCCGCTCGGCGGACAGCACCACCATCCGGCACCACCACGGTTCGGTGAGAAAGCCTTCCCCGATGCCCAACACGCGGGAGCGCACGGTGGTGTGCCGCACCAGGTCGGTGATCCCGTGCAGATCCGCGAGAAGCCGAAAGCCGTTGTCCGGCAAGGCTTTGACAACGCCCGGGGACACCACCCAGCCGGGCGCCGCGAACAGTCGGGTGCGCAGTCCTAGGTGCTCGAGCACCCGGTCGGCGGCCATCAGCCGCAAGTTGGCCTCATGGGCCCGCAGGATGGCGAATTCACCGCGGCGCTTCTTGGTGGCGGCATCGTCATAGCCGTGCAGCACGATCGCGTCACCACCGGACCTCCGGCCGGTCAGCCATTCGACGGTTCGCGGGTCGCGGTCGAGTCGGTAGTCACCGCTGAGCCGAGGGGCCACCAACAACGACACCGGGACATTGCGGGCATCCATCTGAGCGCAGAACGCCTCAACGTCGTCGAGGGTGCGTTCGCCTATCCCCGAGACCGAGACGATCAATTTTCCAGCCACACCCGCAGTTTGACGATCTCAGGTGTCGGAATGGTGAAGGACACGCAGACGGCAGGCGTATATCGAAACCGCTGGGCCGCTGGTCGCGCGGGATGCGCGCCACCCGAACGGGGTCCCGCGGGCTGACGGCGCTGGAATCGGTTCGATATGCTAAGCAACGCCATGGATCAGGCCCCTTACGTAGCGGCCGACACGCCGCTGCCTTACGACCCCGCCCCGCAGCTGGGCGAGGGCGAGCGGGAGTATCCCGACAAGCTCGACGCCGGCCTGTTGCGGATTTCCGGCGTCTGCATCCTGGCCACGGTCATGGCGATCGTGGACGTCACCGTCGTCAGCGTCGCGCAACGCACCTTCATCGACCAATTCGGGTCTTCCCAGGCCGTCGTCGCGTGGACTATGACCGGCTACACGTTGGCGTTGGCGACGGTCATACCGATCACCGGGTGGGCAGCCGACCGGTTCGGCACCAAACGGCTTTTCCTGGGCTCCGTGCTGGCCTTCACGTTGGGCTCGCTACTGTGTGCGTTGGCAGCAAACATGTTGCAGCTCATTGTTTTTCGGGTGGCCCAGGGGATCGGCGGCGGCATGCTGTTGCCCCTGAGTTTCATGATCTTGACCCGCGAAGCGGGCCCGCGGCGGCTGGGTCGGCTGATGTCGATCCTGAGCATCCCGATGCTGCTCGCGCCGATCGGTGGCCCGATCCTGGGCGGCTGGCTCATCGACACTTCGAGCTGGCGGTGGATCTTCTTGATCAACCTGCCGATCGGACTCGTCACCATCGCGCTCGGGGCGATCATTTTCCCCCGGGACCACCCGTCGCGTTCGGAAACCTTCGACGTCGTCGGGGTGCTGCTGCTGTCACCCGGCCTGGCCACGTTCCTGTTCGCGGTGTCGTCGATCCCGCGATGCGGCACCGTCGCCGACCGCCACGTGCTCATACCGGCCACCATCGGCCTGGCCTTGATCGCCGGGTTCGTCGCGCACGCGTGGCGGCGCGCCGATCATCCCCTCATCGATCTGCGGTTGTTTCGTAACCCGGTGCTCACCCACGCCAACGTGACGATGGTGGTATTCGCCGGCGCCTTCTTCGGGGCCGGCCTGCTGCTGCCGAGTTATTTCCAGCAGGTGCTGCATCAGACGCCGATGCAGGCGGGCCTGCGCATGATCCCCCAGGGACTCGGCGCCATGCTGACCATGCGTCTGACCGGGCCATTGGTGGACCGACGGGGGCCCGGCAAGATCGTGCTGGTCGGTATCGGGCTGATCACCGCCGGTCTGGGCACGTTCGCCGTTGGCGTGGCCAGGCAGGCGGACTACTGGCCCACGCTGCTGATCGGCCTCACAATCATGGGCCTCGGGATGGGCTGCACCATGATGCCGTTGTCTGTCGCCGCGGTGCAGGCGCTCACCCTGCACCAGATCGCCCGGGGCACGACGCTGATGAGCGTCAGCCATCAGGTGGGCGGATCGGTGGGCACGGCTTTGATGTCGATGATCCTGACCAATCAGTTCAATCGGAGCGAGAACATCGTCGCCGCGAACAAACTCGCGGCGTTGCAGCAGCAAGCCGCTGTCAGCGGGGTGCCAGTGAACCAGTCCGCGATACCGCCTCAGGCGCTGAATGCCGGCTTTTGGGACAACGTGGTGCACGACCTTTCCCGCGCCTATACGGCGGTATTTGTGATAGCCGTGGTGTTGGTGGCGTTCACGTTCATTCCGGCGTCTTTTCTGCCAAAAAAGCCGGCGAGCCAAACGGTGGGCCATTAGCAGGCATGACAGCGGCACCCGGGTGCACGTGGCTGGTCGGTTAAAACCCCAGGCAGTAGCCATGGTGCGACGCCATCCCGGGTCCAGTTCACGGGCCTGGGTATGGTGGTGAGCTGATATCGAACCAAGCCCAAACGGCAGATTAAGACGGGGGCCGAAGCAAACGTCTGAAAGGGTCCGCGTGAGGGTACGGGTACAGATATGCTCGGCAACGCCATGCAGAAGGCCGATTCCGTGACGTCCGACCCCCCGGTGCCGCGTGCCGCCACCGGGCAACCAAACGCGGATGAGCGTCAGTATCCCGACAAGTTAGACGCCGCACTCTTCCGTGTCGCGGCCGTCTGTGGGATGGCCACGATCATGGCGCTGCTCGATACCACCGTGGTCAGCGTGGCGCAACGCACCTTCGCCGCACAGTTCGGATCCACCCTCGCGGTCGTGTCGTGGACCATGGCGGGCTACATGCTGGCGTTGGCAACCGTGATTCCCGTCACTGGTTGGGCGGTCGATCGATTCGGCACCAAACGACTCTTCATGGGTGCGGTTTTTGTCTTCACACTGGGCTCCTTGCTGTGCGCGATGGCGCCGAACATCTTGGCGCTCATCGTGTTCCGGGTGATACAGGGGCTCGGCGGCGGTATGCTCATGCCGCTGAGTTCGATGATCCTGACCCGCGAGGCCGGCCCCCAACGACTTGGTCGCCTGATAGCGATCGGTGGGATTCCGCTGGTGCTTGCGCCAATTGGCGCGCCCATCCTGGGCGGCTGGGTGATTGACACCTACGGCTGGGAGTGGATCTTCCTGATCAACCTGCCCATCGGGATCACCACCATTGTCCTTGCGGCGATCCTATTTCCGAGAGATCGTCCTGAGCCGAGCGAAGCACTCGACTTCACAGGCGCGCTGCTGCTGTCGCCGGGGGTTGCGATTTTCCTGTGCGGGGTGTCGTCCATTCCCGGACGCCATACAGTAGCCGACCGCTATGTCCTGATACCGGTGATCATTGGCCTTGCCCTGATTACCGCGTTCGTACTACACGCCTGGTATCGCACCGATCACCCGCTCATCGACTTGAGGTTGTTGAAGAACCGCGTAGTCACGCAGGCCAACCTGACCCTGCTGGTTTTCACCGTCGGCTACGTCGGCGCCGGGCTCACGCTGCCTAGCTACTTCCAGCTGGTAATGAACGAAACCCCGATGCAGTCTGCGATGCGCCTTGTCCCACAGGCGCTGGGAGCCGCGTTGACCATGCCGCTCGCCGGCATCTATGCGGATAAGCGCGGCCCCGGCAAAGTCGTGTTGATAGGCCTTCCGCTGATAGCGGCTGGCCTGGGCATTTTTGCCTATGGAGTGGCCAGGCATGCCGACTACATGCCTACGCTGCTGGTCGGCTTGACGATCATGGGGCTGGGCATCGGCTGCACCACCGCCCCGCTGGGCGCTGCGGTGGTCCAGGCTCTTGCTCCGCAACAGATCGCCCGGGGTACGACCCTGGTCAGCGTCAACCTCGAGGTGAGTAGCTCAATCGGAGCCGCCCTGATGGCGGTCATCGTGACAACCCAGATCAGCCGCAACGACATCATCGCCGGAAAGGCGGCATCGTTGCCGTCAAACGCCGGCGGGCACGGGCCGTCGGCTGATGCCTCGGGAGCAGCGCACCAGGCTCTGCCACCCGACGTCGCGAGCGCTCTGTTGAACAACCTCACGCACGCGTACACGACGGTCTTCGTGCTGGCGGTCGCGCTGGTGGCCTTCACCATCATCCCTGCGGCTTTCCTACCGAAGCGTGCGCCGGTCCGACCGACCGACGACTAGGCCGTCGACCGCCGAACGACATCGGCGTGACGGGACCGCACGACTAGCCTTGGTCGGCGTTGGCGGCGGCCAATAGCCAGGCGTATTGGAAAGCGGTCTCCTGCCACGCCTTGTAGCGACCGCTGACTCCGCCGTGTCCGGCGTTCATCTGCGTCTTCAGCAGGATTGGACTGCCGTTGGCGTTGGCGTGCCGCAGTGCCGCCACCCACTTGGCGGGCTCCACGTAGTAGACCCTGGTGTCGTTTAGGGAAGTCATCGCCAGGATGGCGGGATACCGCTTGGCTTCGACGTTTTCATACGGCGAATAAGACTTCATGTATGAGTAGACGTCCTTGTCCTGCAACGGGTTTCCCCATTCGTCCCACTCGGTGACGGTGAGCGGCAAGGAAGGATCGAGGATGGTGGTGAGCGGGTCGACGAACGGGACCTGCGCGAGAATTCCGGCGAAGAGTTCCGGCGCCAGGTTGGCGACCGCCCCCATCAGCAGGCCGCCCGCGCTGCCACCCAGGGCCACCAGCTGACGCGGCCGAGTGACACCCGTGTCGACCAAATGCCTTGCCGCCGCTACGAAGTCGGTAAAAGTGTTTTTCTTCTCCAGCAGCTTGCCATGCTCGTACCACGGGCGGCCCATTTCACCGCCCCCGCGGACGTGGGCGATGGCGAACACCATGCCCCGGTCCAGCAGCGACAGCCGAGCAATGGAAAAGCTGGGGTCGGTGCATATCTCGTAGGCACCGTAGCCGTACAGCAAAGCCGGTGCGGGAAATTCGATACCGGTGCGGTGCACGATGGACACGGGGATGCGGGTGCCGTCGTCGGCGATCGCCCAGTCGCGCCGCTCCACATAGTCGGCGGTGCGGTAACCGCCGAGCACGGGTTGTTCGCGCAGCAGCGTGCGTTCACCGGTGGCGAAGTCGATGTCGTATACCCGTGCCGGGACGACCAGCGACCCTGCCCTGATCCGCAGCTTGGGCGCACGCCAGTTAGGGTTGCCGGCAAGACCGGCCGACATCAGCTCGGAGTCGAACGAAATCTCCTCAGGTTCGCCGTATTCCCCGCCGGCGGCGATGTCCCACACCTGGAGCCGGGGCAACGCCTCCCGCCGGTAGCTGACCACCAGATGGCCGGCGAAGGCGTCGACGCCGTCGAGCCGCACGTCGTCGCGGTGCGGGATGAGCGTGCGCTGCTGGGCCGGGTCGCTGACCGGCGCCTCGGTCAGGGTGAAGTTGACCGCGTCCTCGTTGTGCAGAATCAGGAACCGGTCTTGGCCGCCGACCACCGCGTGTTCGACCGCGTACTCGATGCCTTCGCGCCGTGGCAGCACCACGGTGAACGGGGCATGCGGATCCGCGGCGTCCGCGTACCGGTACTCAGAGGTGATCGAGGACCCCGATGCGATGAAGACGTAGGCCTCGCTACGAGTCAGCCCGACGCCGAGCCAAAACCGTTCGTCGGCCTCGTGATACACCAGTTCCGACGGTTCGCCGGAGCCCACGCGGTAGCGCCACACCTTATCGGGGCGGTGGGCCGCATCCAGGGTCAGGTAGTACACCGTGTGGTTGTCTGCCGCCCAGGTCGCGCCCGCCCCGATGTCGGCGATCTCGTCCGGATACAGCTCGCCCGTGCGCAAGTCCTTGAAGCGCAGCGTATAACGTTCGTCGCCGACGGTGTCGACGGAGTACGCCAGGAGGTTCCCGTCCAGGCTGACGGTGGCTGCACCGAGCGCGAAGAATTCGTGGCCCTGCGCCTCGGTGTTCGAGTCGAGCAGGATCTGCTCGCCGGGCACTTCGGTGTTCTCTTCCAGGATCGGCGGATCCCAGTCATCGGGATTGCTTATCGGGCAACGACATTGAACCCGGTATTGCTTCCCCTCAAAGGTACGGGCGTAGTACCACCAGTCCCCCTGCCGAGTCGGGACCGACAGATCGGTCTCCTTGGTACGTGCCTTGATCTCGGCAAAGATCTTCTGCCGCGACGGTTCGAGATCTGCCGTCATCATGTCGACGTACTCGTTTTCCGACTCGAGGTAGGCGATGACTTCGGGGTCGGACTTGTCGCGCAGCCATTCATAAGGATCGATGAAGACGTCCCCGTGATGCTCACGCCGGGTCTGCTGCCGCTTTGCGACAGGCGGCACGGGGGCTGCGGCCGAAGTCTCCGTCACGCGCCGATCCAGTCGCCAAAGCTCAAGCCGGAAATCCGTTCATAGGCGTCGATATAACGGCCGCGGGTGGCGTCGATGATTTCGTCGGGCAGCGGTGGTGGCGGTTGCGAGCCGTGGCGGTCCCAGCCCGACTCGGGGCTGGTGAGCCAGTTGCGGACGAACTGCTTGTCGAAGCTCGTCTGCACCACCCCAACCCGGTAGTCCTCGGCCGGCCAGTAGCGTGAGGAGTCCGGCGTGAAGATCTCGTCGGCCAGCAGCAGGTTACCGTCGTGGTCGGTGCCGAATTCAAACTTGGTGTCGGCGATGATGATTCCCTTCGTCAGGGCGTGATCGGCAGCCTGCACATAGGTTTGCAGCGTGCGGTCGCGCAACTGGTTGGCGCGGACCCCGCCCACCAAATCGATCACCCTGTCGAACGAGATGTTCTCGTCGTGGTCGCCCAGCGCGGCCTTTGTGGCCGGGGTGAACAGCGGCTCGGAGAACTTGCTGGCCTCGACCAGGCCGGGTGGCAGCGTGATGCCGCAGACCTTCCCGGTCGCCTGATAGTCCAGCAGTCCGGACCCGGTGAGGTAGCCACGCGCCACGCACTCCACCGGCAGCATCTCCAGCCGCCGCACCACCAGGGCGCGGCCCAGGACGTCCTCGGGGATGCGTGGGTCATCCGGTGGACCGGCCAGGTGGTTGGGCGCGTCGACCAGACCGAAGAAGAAGACGCTCATCGCGGTGAGGATCCGGCCTTTGTCCGGGATCGTGCTGTCGAGGACGTAGTCGTACGCCGAGATCCGGTCGGTCGCGACGAGCAACAGATGTTCCTCGTCGACGGAAAAGATCTCGCGGACCTTTCCGCTGGCCAGGTGCTGGTACTCGGACAGTGCGGGGCGCATCGGGTCAGCCTAACGGGCACCCGAAGGGGGGTCGCGTGTCGGGAGCTGTGCTGGGATCGAGAGTATGACCCCGCGGTTCTTGCCCTACTCCACCCGACCGGGCCGGCTGATGGCCCAACTGCTCAGCGACTTCGCCGTCGTTATGTGGACCGCTATCTGGCTGTTCGTCGGCCTGGCGGTTTACGACGCCGTATCCACCATCGCCGAGGCCGGCCGGCAGGTCGAGAGTGGCGCGCATGGCATCGCCGGAAACCTGGCGTCGGCCGGCCATGGTGCTCAGCACATCCCCTTGGTGGGTGACGCGGTCAGCCAGCCGCTGAACTCCGCCAGCCAGGCCGCGCTTGATCTGGCCGGCGCGGGCCATGACCTGGACTCGACGGCCAGCTGGCTTGCGGTCCTGCTGGCCATGGCCATCGCGGCTGTCCCGATCCTCGTCGCGGACGTGCCGTGGCTTCTCCTGCGGCTGCGGTTCTTTCGACGGAAATTGACGGTCACGGCCCTGGCCGCCACCCCGGCCGGCGAGCAACTCCTTGCCCTGCGGGCGTTGACGAACCGGCCGCCGGGCAAGCTCGCCGCTGTCAGCGCGGATCCGGTCGGTGGGTGGCGACGGGAGGATCCGCTCACCATCCGCGCCCTGGCCGCACTCGAATTACGGGCGGCCGGCATCTCGATTGGCGGCCGATAGCAGCGCGTGGCCGAGCAGCAGCAGCCCGGCCACGACCACAACGAGCCACGCCGCCAGGGCATCCCAGAAGAAGACCAGCGACACCGTCAGCAGCGATCGCTGCCCGATTTCGGCCGCCATGGCGTAGCTGGCCGCGGAATACATGCCCAGCGGGAACACGAATGCCCACCAGACGCCGGCGAACCGCAGCATGTTGGGCCGCCGGCTGATCCGGTGCAGACCGAAGTAGATCAGCGGCGGTATCCATAGGGTGGCCATCGCCCAGGTCACGACGGTCACGATACGCACGGGTGCGGTCAGCCAGGTGGGCGCCAGGGAGTGGATGTTGTCGCCGGCCAGGGTCGCAATCGCCATGCCGCCCATCAAGATCCAGGTGTCCGGCTCGAATCCGTCCCGGTCCTGTCGCTCATTGACGACCCGCCACAGGATCAGCCAGGTCATCAGTGCGTAGATGACGATGGCGGCCGCCCAGACAGCCACCGCCACCGCCAGCCACCAGCGCTCACCGGTCTGATAGGCCGCGCGGGCGATCACGATCGCCAACCCTGAGGTCCCCACGCTGCCCAGTTCCCACGCCCCATGGGCATCGTCTCGCAGCGCAACCCACCGGCGCGCGAACATGTTCCGCGCGCTCACGACGAGCAGCACCAGCCAGGAGCACAGCCCCACCGCGCCGAGCACCCGCAGCACCCACACGTTGGCCGACAAGCGGGTGTCGATCACCGCGCAAGCGGCGACGAAGGTGAAGAGCCGAAGGGTGACATCGGGGTCACTGAGGTCCCAGCGCAACGTCCGCCGCCTGCCGACAGCCGTTGTGCCCACCACGGCGATCAGAAACACCAGCCCCAGCGAGGCAATGACCCCCAGTGCGTCGCTGATCCAGTTGTAGTTGTGGTTGCGCGCGGCGATCGACAGGATTCCGGTCGCCATCACCGCGGCGAAGACGTCCGGTGTCGGCTCGACACCGGCGCCTCGGACCCTCACCGCTCCTCGAGGAGTTCCACGATCAGGTGCCGGATCCCGGTGTGCCGATTGCTGCGAGCCCATTCGACCGGCCGGACGACCCGCACTGCGCCGAACCGGGAGAACAGCTCCTCGTAGAGCACGCGCAGTTCCAGCCGGGCCAGATTGGCGCCCAGGCAGTAGTGCACGCCTTGACCGAACCCCAAGTGCGGATTGGGCTTTCGGGTGATGTCGAATTCATCGGCGCGATCGAATGCGCCGGGGTCGCGGTTCGCCGAGCCCTCCCAGACCTGGACCTTTTGGCCGGCTTGGATCGACTGGCCGCCGAGCGTGACATCGCGCGTGGCGGTGCGTCGTTTGGACGGCGACGGCGACGTCCACCGCACGATCTCCTCGACGGCGGTCGGCAGCGCGTCGAGATCCGCACGCAGGGCGCGCAATTGCTCCGGGTGACTGGCCAGCGCCAGCAGGCCGCCGGCGACCGCGTTGCGCGTCGTCTCCGCGCCGGCGCTGAACAACAGGCTGAAGAACAGGTAGAGCTCGAGGTCCGAGAGCGACGGCGCGTCCAGGTCGTCGACCGTCGCGTTCGCGACGACCGACAGCATGTCGTCGGTCGGCTCCGCCCGCTTCGCGGCGATCAGCTGCTGACCGTAGTCGTACATCCGCGACCCGGCCTCCTCGACCGACAGCTGAGAAAGGGACGCCTTGCGCGAACCGCCGAAATCGAACTGCGGCTCGATGGCCTCGAACAGCCAATGCCGTTCGGACTCGGGCACTCCCAGCAGAATGCAGATCATCTGCATCGGCAATTCGGCGGCGATGTCGACCAGGAAGTCGAACGGTTCGCCGGGCACCACAGCATCGAGCAAGCGGCGCGCCCGCGCCCGCAGATCGTCCTCGACCAGCCGGATCATTCGCGGCGTCAGCCCGGAGCTGACGAGTCTCCGAATCTGTGAGTGGCGCGGGTCGTCCATCATGTTGAGCACCTGGCCGGCGATCGCCAGATCCTGCAGGAGCGTGCCGCCGTACGGGCGCCCGCCGCCGGTGACCGAGGAGTATGTCGTCGGTTCCTTCAGCACCTCAAGGGTTTCCGCGTACGTGGCGACGGACCAGAAGCCCTCGCCGTCGGGCGTATTGTCGGTCGGCTCGTGCCAATACACCGGCGCCTCGCGGCGGTGGATGGCGAACAGGTCGTGCGGAAATCCGTCGGCGAAGTTGTCCAGATCGGTGAAGTCGATCCCCGCGAGCGCGCCGGCGAGGGTCACAGGATCGCGCCCGGAGCGTATTTGGCGGCGTCCGGGTAGCGGCTCACCAACGCGTCCACCAGCGCGGCGACCTCGTCCACCTGATCGCCGGCGGCGCCGATGAACGCCTTCTTGTCAGCCAGCGCGGCGTCCAGCGCGGCCCGGTCCAGCGGCAGCCGCTCGTCGGCGGCCAACCGATCCAGCAGATCGGGCTCCGCGCCGCGTTCCCGCATCGCCAGCGCCGTCGCGACCGCATGTTCGCGGATCACGTGATGCGCGGCCTCGCGGCCCATGCCGGCGCGGACCGCGGCGATGAGCACCTTGGTGGTGGCCAAGAACGGCAGGTAGCGGTCCAGCTCGCGGGCAATCACCGCCGGGTAGGCGCCGAACTCGTCGAGCACCGTCAGGAAGGTCTCGATCTGTCCGTCAATGGCAAAGAAGCTGTCCGGCAACGCAACCCGGCGCACCACCGAGCAGAACACGTCACCTTCGTTCCACTGGGCGCCTGCCAGCTCGGCGGCCATCGAGGCGTAGCCGCGCAACACGACCTGCAGCCCGTTGACCCGCTCACAACTTCGGGTGTTCATCTTGTGCGGCATCGCCGACGACCCCACCTGTCCCGGCGCGAACCCCTCGGTGACGAGCTCGTGCCCGGCCATCAGCCGGATGGTGTGGGCCATCGACGACGGCCCGGCGCCCAGCTGCACCAGAGCCGAGAGCACGTCGTGGTCCAGCGAACGCGGATAGACCTGGCCCACGCTGGTCAAAACGCTTGCGAAGCCGAGGAATTCGGCCACCCGTCGCTCCAGTTCGGCCAGCTTGGCAGCGTCGCCGTCCAGCAGGTCCAGCATGTCCTGGGCAGTGCCCATCGGACCCTTGATGCCGCGCAGCGGGTACCGGTCGATCAACTCGCGCAGTCGGGTCAGCGCGATCAGCGTCTCTTGCGCGGCAGAGGCGAACCGCTTGCCCAGCGTGGTGGCCTGCGCGGCGACGTTGTGGCTGCGTCCGGTCATCACCAGATCGCGGTAGGCCACCGCCCGCTCGGCGAGTCGCGCCGCCACCGCGACGCCGTGGGAGAACACCAGCTCCAGCGACCGCCGGATCTGGAGCTGCTCCACGTTCTCGGTCAGGTCGCGGCTGGTCATCCCCTTGTGCACGTGCTCGTGGCCGGCCAGCGCGTTGAATTCCTCGATCCGGGCCTTGACGTCGTGTCGCAGCGCCCGCTCGCGGTCGGCGATCGAGGCCAGATCGACGTCCTCGAGCACCCGCTCGTAGTCGGCGATCGCGTCCTGCGGGACGTCGACACCCAGCTCCGCCTGCGCCCGCAGCACCGCCAGCCACAGCCGGCGTTCCGCGACGACCTTGGCCTCCGGCGACCAGATCGCGACCATTTCCGCGCTGGCGTACCGGGTGGCCAGGACATTCGGAATGCTCACAGACATAGAGCTTACGATCGGCCCGTCCCGCCAGCCGGGTTGCGGTCACATTGGCCACACCAGCCTCCGTCGCGGCCCGGCCCACCGAGTGCCCGCCTCCGAGCGACAACAAGCGGCGATCGCCCACCGCCGGCCGAATTGTCGCTGCGAGGCGGGCACCTCGACCGATCCTCCCGAGGCGGTGACCCCTGTGGTCCGTGTGACGGGATGCGGTCCCATACTGGGCGGGATGTACTTCGCCGGCGTCGATCTGGCCTGGGCCGGGCGCAACCCGACGGGGGTGGCGGTCGTCGACGCCGGAGGCCACCTCGTGCACATCGGCGCCGCAGGCGACGACGTCACCGTGCTCGCCGCGTTGTCGCCATACGTGCGTGGACATTGCGTCGTCGCCTTCGACGCGCCGCTGGTGGTGACGAACCCGACCGGCCAGCGTCCCGCCGAAGCGGCGCTCAACCGCGACTTCCGCAGGTTCGAAGCCGGCGCCCATCCGGCCAACACCGCGAAACCGGAGTTCGCCGACGGACCGCGCGCGGCCCGATTGGCCAACGCACTCGGACTGGACATGGACCCGCGCTCGTCGGCGCCGCGCCGCGCCATCGAGGTCTATCCGCATCCGGCGACGGTGGTGCTGTTCCGGTTGGCGCGAACGCTCAAGTACAAGGCCAAGCCCGGCCGCGACGTCGACCAGCTCAGATCCGAGCTGCTCCTGCTGATGGACGGCATCGAGAGGCTTGCGCACGCCGCGGTGCCGTTAGAGGTGATGGGCCACGACGATTGGGGCCGGCTGCGCAGGGGCGTAACCACCGCCCGGCGCAAAAGTGAGCTGCGCCGGGCCGAGGATCCGATCGACGCCGTCGTGTGCGCCTACGTGGCCTTGTACGCACAACGCCGCCCAGCGGATGTGACGATCTACGGCGACTTCGCCACCGGGTACATCGTGACGCCATCGCTGCCCGCCGACCGCACGGGCCGTTGATCGATCGGCGCCAGCACGTCGATGAGGTCGACCACCGTACCCAGCGCCGCCGCGCGAGGATCGCGACCTTCGACCAAGGCTGAGACCACGGAACCGTCGACCGCACAGATCAGCGTGCACACCAGCTCGATGTGCACCGTCCGGCCCGATCGCTCGATGGCCTCGGCCACGGCCTCGGCGCGCTGCCGCAGACTGCGACGCATGGTCTCGCGCAACGCGGGCAGGCGGGTGCAGGCGATGTGCCGCTCGTAGCGCGAGATCAATTGGTCGCTGAGTCCCGGGTTGGACACGTCGCCGACGAGCAGGTCGACCAACACCTCGGCGATGGTTTCGGGACCGCGACGCCGACGGGAAAGTGCGGTAACCCGCGACCGCAGCTGCGCCACCTCGATCATCGCGATGTGTTCGACGGCGCGCGCAATCAAATCGTCAAGGGACGAGAAGTAATACGTCGTCGACGCCAACGGGAGTCCGGCGCGCCGAGCGACAGCGCGGTGCCGCACGGCCTCGAAACCGCCCTCGGCAAGCAGCTCGGCGGCGGCGCTGACGAGCGCATACCGTCGACGTTCTCCCTTGGGAGTAACTGCTGCCGTCACGAGTAGCCATCGTGCCAGTCAAAGTGGTACTGCATTGCCATTTCCGCCAAACGGCCCGCTAAACGAACATGGCATGATGGCCCGCATGTCCGACCTGAGCCGCCGCGCCCTGCTGGGCCTCGGAGCCAGCGCGGCCGCGGGCGCAGCCGGCACTTATGCCCTCGACATCCTGTTCAAGCCCCGCCCTTCCCAGGCCATGCCGCTGTCGCCCGCGGGCACCCAGGCGCCGCTGGCGCCGCCACCTCCTCCGCCTCTCGAACCGGCGCCGCCGGGTCAGGCCGCGCCCACCATGGTGACCGGTTCCTTCGTTTCGGCGGCGCGCGGCGGAATCAACACCAACTGGGCCATCGCGCGTCCGCCCGGCCAGACCAAGGCCCTGCGACCAGTGATCGCGCTGCACGGTAAAGGCAGTGATGCGTCGACCGTGATGGCCGGCGGCGTCGAACAGGGTCTGGCGCAGGCCGTCAACGCGGGGCTGCCGCCCTTTGCGGTGGTTGCCGTGGACGGCGGGGGCAGCTATTGGCACAAGCGGGCCTCCGGCGAGGACAGCGGGGCCATGGTGCTCGACGAGCTCATACCCATGCTGGGCACCCAGGGCCTGGACACCTCCCGGGTGGCGTTCCTGGGCTGGTCGATGGGCGGCTACGGCGCGTTGTTGCTCGGCGGCCGGCTGGGTCCCGCGCGCACAGCGGCCATTTGCGCGGTCAGTCCCGCACTTTGGCTGTCCTCCGGCGCGGCTGCCCCCGGCGCGTTCGACGGGTCCGACGACTTCGCGGCGAACTCGGTGTTCGGAATGCCGGCGCTGGCGTCGATTCCCATTCGGGTCGATTGCGGTGACAGCGATCCGTTCTACGGTGCCACCAAGCAGTTCATCGCTCAACTGCCCCATCCGCCGGCGGGCGGCTTCTCACCCGGCGGGCACAACGCGGAGTTCTGGAGTTCGCAACTGCCGGCCGAGCTCACCTGGATGGCGCCGCTGTTGACGGCCTGAGGCCGGTTGTCGTGGGCCCGCGTCACGTCAGTCACTGCCGCACCAGCAGCCGGGCCGTCGGCGAATCGCGAATGAAATATCGCATGCGCTATCAAATTCGGGACGAGCGCAATGCCTTTCGCAGGCGGGACTTCCGTTGGGTCCGCTCGATACCTCGTGCGACGATCGCAAGGTGACCGCACCATTCGACTGGGATCTCCCTTACGCCTGGCCGCGAAAGCCCATCCTGGCGGAGAACGTTGTGTGCACGTCACAACCGCTGGCCGCCCAAGCGGGCCTTCGGATGCTGGCCGAGGGCGGAAGCGCGGTGGACGCGGCCGTCGCCACCGCCATCGCCCTGACGGTCGTGGAGCCGGTATCCAACGGCATCGGCTCGGACGCCTTCGCCATCGTCTGGGACGGCCGGCGATTGCACGGGCTGAACGCGTCGGGCCGCTCGCCCGCGGCCTGGACCCCGGAATTCTTCGGCGGCAAGGCCGTTCCGGCGCTCGGCTGGAACGCGGTGACCGTGCCCGGCGCGGTGTCGGCGTGGACGGAACTACATGACAGGTTCGGCAGGCTTCCGTTCGAAAGGCTCTTTGAGCCCGCAATCGACTACGCGCTCAAGGGTTTCCTGGTCTCGCCCACGGTTGCCGACCAGTGGGCGGCCCAAGTGCCACTCTTCGAAAAGCAGCCCGGTTTCGCCGAGGCGTTCATGCCAGCCGGGCGGGCACCGAAACCCGGCGAGGTGTTCAGGTTTCCCGAGCAGGCCGCCACGCTGGAGAAGATCGCCGCGACCAAGGGTGAGGCGTTCTACCGCGGGGAGCTGGCCGAGCGACTCGAGGCGCACGCGCTTGCCAACGGCGGCGTGATGCGGACCAGCGACCTGGCGGCTCACCGAGCCGACTGGGTGGGCACCATCAGCGGAACCTACCGCGGGTACACCGTTCACGAGATCCCGCCCAATGGGCAGGGCATCGTGGCGCTGATCGCGCTCGGGATCCTCCAGCACTTTGACATGTCTTCGCTGCCAGTCGATTCGGCCGAGAGTTTGCACCTGCAGATCGAAGCGCTCAAGCTGGCGTTTGCGGACGCGCAGGCATACGTCTGCGACATCGACCACATGCGGGTCCCGCCGGAGCACCTATTGGACGCGGAGTATCTGAGGCAGCGGGCCGGCCTGATCGACCGCCGTCAGGCGAAGCCGGCGTCGGCGGGCACTCCCCGCGGCGGCACCGTGTACCT
>NZ_LZJA01000100.1:0-8335 GCF_001666785.1 Mycobacterium sp. E3305
ACCGTCACCGGCAACGAGAACTGGATGCGGGCCCGTGAGGCGTTGATCAAGACCGAGATCTTCGGCACGGAAGCCGATGTCGAGAAGCTGTTCCCGATCTGTACCCCGGGTGCCTCCGACACCGCACGCTTCGACGAGGCGCTCGAACTGCTGCACCTGGGCGGCCGCAGCCTGGCGCACGCGGTGCTGATGATGATCCCCGAGGCCTGGGAGCGCAACGAATCGATGGACCCGGCGCGTCGGGCGTTCTACGAGTACCACGCGTCGTTGATGGAGCCCTGGGACGGTCCCGCGTCGATCACCTTCACCGACGGCACCATCGTTGGCGCCGTTCTTGACCGAAATGGCTTGCGCCCCTCGCGGATCTGGGTCACCGACGACGGCTTGGTGGTGATGGCTTCCGAGGCGGGTGTCCTGGATCTGGACCCCGCCAAGGTGGTCCGCCGGATGCGGCTGCAGCCGGGCCGCATGTTCCTGGTGGACACCACCCAGGGCCGCATCGTCTCCGACGAGGAGATCAAGGCCGAGCTCGCCGCCGAGCACCCGTACCAGGAGTGGCTCGATAGGAACCTGGTTCCCCTCGAGAAGCTGCCGCAGGGCGATTACGTGCGGATGCCCCACGATCGACTTGTCAAGCGGCAGCTGGCTTTCGGCTACACCTACGAGGAGCTCAACCTCCTGGTGTCGCCCATGGTGCGCACCGGCGCAGAGCCGATCGGCTCGATGGGCACCGACACCCCGGTCGCGGTGCTCTCGCAGCGTCCGCGGATGCTCTACGACTACTTCCAGCAGCTCTTCGCCCAGGTGACCAACCCGCCGCTGGACGCCATCCGCGAGGAGGTGGTGACCAGTTTGCAGGGCACCACCGGCGGGGAGCGCGACCTGCTGACGCCGACCGAGCACTCGTGTCACCAGATCGCTTTGCAGCAGCCGATTCTGCGCAACCACGAGCTGGCCAAGCTGGTCAACCTCAACCCCGACGACGAAGTCAACGGGCGTCCGCATGGCATGCGGTCCAAAGTGATTCGCTGCCTGTACCCGGTCGCCGAGGGCGGCGCGGGGCTGGCCGCGGCGCTGGACGACGTGCGCGCACAGGCGTCGGCGGCGATCGAGGACGGTGCGCGGGTCATCATCCTGTCCGACCGGGAGTCCAACGAGCAGATGGCGCCCATCCCGTCGCTGCTCGCCGTCGCCGGCGTGCACCACCACCTGGTGCGCGACCGGACACGCACCCACGTGGGCCTGGTCGTCGAGACCGGTGACGCCCGCGAGGTGCACCACATGGCGATGCTGATCGGGTGCGGGGCCGCGGCGATCAACCCCTACCTGGCGTTCGAGTCGATCGAGGACATGCTCGACCGCGGCGCGATCGACGGGATCGACCGCGAGAAGGCGCTGAACAATTACGTCAAGGCGGCCGGCAAGGGCGTGCTCAAAGTGATGTCCAAGATGGGCATTTCGACGCTCGCCTCTTACACCGGTGCACAGCTGTTCCAGGCGGTGGGCATCTCCGAGGACGTGCTCGACGAGTACTTCACCGGACTGAGCTGTCCGATCGGTGGTATCACCCTGGAGGACATCGCCGCCGACGTCGCGACGCGCCACCGGCTGGCCTACCTGGACCGCCGCGACGAGCGCGCGCACCGCGAGCTCGAGGTGGGCGGCGAATACCAGTGGCGCCGGGAGGGTGAGTATCACCTGTTCAATCCGGAGACGGTCTTCAAGCTGCAGCACTCGACCCGCACCGGTCAGTACAAGATCTTCAAGGACTACACCCGGCTGGTCGACGACCAGAGCGAGCGGATGGCCTCACTGCGTGGCCTGCTGAAGTTCCGCGGCGGTGTGCGTCCCCCGATTCCGCTGGAAGAGGTCGAGCCGGCGAGCGAGATCGTCAAGCGCTTCTCGACCGGGGCGATGAGCTACGGATCCATCTCGGCCGAAGCCCACGAGACGCTCGCCATCGCGATGAACCGGTTGGGTGGGCGATCCAACAGCGGTGAGGGCGGCGAGGACGTCAAGCGTTTCGACCGCGATCCCAACGGGGATTGGCGCCGCAGCGCGATCAAGCAGGTCGCGTCCGCACGGTTCGGCGTGACCTCGCACTACCTGACGAATTGCACCGACATCCAGATCAAGATGGCCCAGGGCGCCAAACCCGGTGAGGGCGGCCAGCTTCCGGGGCACAAGGTGTACCCGTGGGTCGCCGAGGTCCGGCACTCCACGCCCGGCGTCGGCCTGATCTCTCCGCCGCCGCACCACGACATCTACTCCATCGAGGACCTCGCGCAGCTGATCCACGACCTGAAGAACGCCAACCCGTCCGCGCGGGTGCACGTCAAGCTGGTCTCCGAGAACGGGGTGGGCACGGTTGCGGCCGGCGTTTCCAAGGCGCACGCCGACGTGGTGTTGATCTCGGGCCACGACGGCGGCACCGGCGCGACGCCGCTGACGTCGATGAAGCACGCCGGCGCGCCCTGGGAGCTCGGTCTGGCCGAGACGCAACAGACCCTGCTGCTCAACGGGTTACGCGACCGGATCGTGGTCCAGGTGGACGGCCAGCTCAAGACGGGCCGCGACGTGATGATCGCCGCGCTGCTGGGCGCCGAGGAATTCGGCTTCGCCACCGCGCCGCTGGTGGTGGCCGGCTGCATCATGATGCGGGTGTGCCACCTGGACACCTGCCCGGTCGGCGTCGCCACCCAGAACCCGCTGCTGCGGGAGCGGTTCACCGGTAAGCCGGAGTTCGTCGAGAACTTCTTCATGTTCATCGCCGAAGAGGTGCGGGAGTACATGGCGCAGTTGGGTTTCCGCACCCTCAACGAGGCCGTCGGCCAGGTGGGGGCGCTGGACACCACGCTGGCGCGGGCGCACTGGAAGGCGCACAAGCTGGACCTCACGCCGGTGCTGCACGAGCCCGAGTCGGCGTTCATGAACCAGGACCTGTACTGCAGCTCGCGGCAGGATCACGGTCTGGACAAGGCGCTGGATCAGCAGTTGATCGTGATGAGCCGGGAGGCGCTCGATTCCGGCAAGCCGGTGCGTTTCTCCACCACGATCAGCAACGTCAACCGCACGGTGGGCACCATGCTCGGCCACGAGGTGACGAAAGCCTATGGCGGCCAGGGCCTTCCGGATGGAACCATCGACATAACGTTCGACGGCTCCGCCGGCAACAGCTTTGGGGCATTCGTCCCGAAGGGAATCACCCTGCGCGTCTACGGCGATGCCAACGACTACGTCGGCAAGGGCCTGTCCGGTGGCCGGATTGTGGTGCGGCCGTCGGACAACGCCCCGCAGGACTATGTGGCCGAGGACAACATCATCGGCGGCAACGTGATCCTGTTCGGCGCGACCAGCGGGGAGGCATTCCTGCGCGGAGTGGTCGGCGAACGGTTCGCGGTCCGCAACTCGGGTGCCCACGCGGTGGTCGAAGGTGTGGGTGACCATGGATGCGAATACATGACGGGTGGTCGGGTAGTGATTCTGGGCCGCACTGGCCGCAACTTCGCCGCGGGAATGTCCGGCGGCGTGGCCTACGTATATGACCCGGACGAGGAATTGCCGGACAATCTCAACATCGAGATGGTGGACATGGAGGCGCTGGACTCCGACGATGCCGAGTTCCTGCACGGGATAATCCGGGCGCACGTGGATGCCACCGATTCCGCGGTGGGCCAGCGGATCCTGGCCGACTGGCGCGGTCAACAGCGCCACTTCGTCAAGGTGATGCCGCGCGACTACAAGAAGGTGCTGCAGGCGATCGCCGAAGCCGAGCGCGACGGCATCGACGTGGACAAGGCGATCATGGCGGCCGCGCATGGCTGATCCGAGCGGCTTCCTGAAGTACACCCACCGGGAACTGCCGAAGCGTCGGCCTGTCCCGCTGCGGTTGAAGGACTGGCACGAGGTCTACGAAGACTTCGACGAAGGCACGCTGCGCGAGCAGGCGACCCGTTGCATGGATTGCGGTATTCCGTTCTGCCACAACGGCTGTCCTTTGGGGAACCTGATCCCCGAATGGAACGACCTGGTGCGCACGGGCCGGTGGCGCGACGCGATCGAGCGGCTGCACGCCACCAACAACTTCCCGGACTTCACCGGCAGGCTGTGCCCGGCGCCGTGTGAACCGGCCTGTGTGCTCGGCATCAATCAGGATCCGGTGACTATCAAGCAGATCGAGCTGGAGATCATCGACCGCGCCTTCGAAGAAGGCTTCGTCGAGCCGCTGCCCCCGGACAAGCTGACCGGGAAGAAGGTCGCGGTGGTGGGCTCGGGCCCGGCCGGTTTGGCCGCGGCGCAGCAATTGACCCGCGCCGGCCACACGGTCACCGTGTTCGAGCGGGCTGACCGCATCGGCGGCCTGCTGCGATACGGCATCCCGGAATTCAAGATGGAGAAGCGCGTCCTCGACCGGCGCCTGGACCAGATGCGCGCCGAGGGGACCGAGTTCCGCGCCGGTGTGAACGTCGGGGTCGACATCACCGCCGAACAGCTGCGCGCCGACTTCGATGCGGTGGTGCTGGCCGGTGGTGCGACCGCCGCGCGGGACCTGCCCGTCCCCGGTCGGGACCTGGACGGAATCCACCAGGCGATGGAGTACCTGCCGTGGGGCAACCGGGTGCAGGAGGGCGATGACGTCCTCGGGCCCGACGGGGAGCCCCCGATCACCGCCAAGGGCAAGAAGGTCGTCATCATCGGCGGCGGCGACACCGGCGCGGACTGCCTGGGCACCGCGCACCGCCAGGGTGCCACCGTCGTGCACCAGTTCGAGATCATGCCGCGCCCGCCGGAGTCTCGGGCCGAATCGACCCCGTGGCCGACTTACCCCTTGATGTACCGGGTTTCGTCGGCGCACGAAGAGGGTGGCGAGCGGGTGTTCTCGGTGAACACCGAGCAGTTCGTGGGCGAGGATGGCCGCGTGACGGCGCTCAAAGCCCACGAAGTCACCATGCAGGATGGCAAGTTCGTCAAGGTCGAGGGCTCGGACTTCGAGCTCGAGGCCGATCTGGTGCTGCTGGCGATGGGCTTCGTCGGACCGGAACGGGAGGGCCTGCTCACCGACCTCGAAGTCAAGCTCACCGATCGCGGCAACGTCGCGCGTGGCGCCGACTTCGACACGTCGGTACCGGGCGTGTTCGTCGCCGGGGACATGGGCCGCGGCCAGTCGCTGATCGTCTGGGCGATAGCTGAGGGCAGGGCCGCGGCCGCGGCCGTGGACCGCTACCTGATGGGTGTGACCGCCCTTCCCGCGCCGGTCAAGCCGACCGCAGTACCGCTCCAGTAGTCACAGAAGTCACATCAGAAACACACGTCCCAAAATCGGCGAGTCTGCCACCGTTTGCCAGGCGGCGGGTGTCTAATAACCCGTTGTGGGCTTCGTCACACGGGCGAGTGATCGGGGCTCCGGCGGAACGGAACGATCGCAGGAGTGATCACTGTGCACATCAATCCAGTACCTCGATCCCGGATGGGGCGAATCGCCTGGTCCTGGTTTCGTCACCCCGTGAAGAGCCGCGAGTTCCCTGCCAAACACGAGCGCCTGGTCACCGCCGCCGAATTACTGATCTTCGGGGCATAGCCGCCCCGCCGCGCGCCTCCGGGTGCGACGCGGGGGTTTGCTCGACGGAGCAAACGGGGGGACATGTTCGGCACACCGCGAAGGTCCCCGGTACCGGTGTTGATCAGCTCAGCAATCCCGAATCGCGAATGACCTCGGCCAGCGGTTCCAGGACGCTCGGGTCGTGGGGCGGGTTGATGTAGACGATGCCCAGGTCGAGTCCCTCGGCCGCCAGCCCGGCCGCCTCCTCGGCGACCTGCTGGTAGTTGCGCTGCTCGTCCAGGCGCAGGTGCGCCGACAACATGATCTCCTTCGGATCGCGCCCGATCTTCTCGCACTCCGCGGCGAGCACGTCGCGCTTGCGCGCGAACACCTCGGGCGGGCCGCCGACGAAGTTCCAGTGCTGCGCGTAGCGGGCGGTGATCGGCAGCGTCCGTTTCTCCCCGCTGCCGCCGATGCAGATCGGCGGGTGCGGGCGCTGGACGCCCTTGGGTTCGTTGCGCGCGCCCTTGAGCTGGTAGTACTTGCCGTCGAAGTCCGTGGTGTCCTGACTGAGCAGGCTGGTCAGCACCTGGCACGCCTCCTCGAATCGATCGAAACGTTCCCGGATGCTGCCCAGCTCGATGCCGTAGGCGCCTGACTCTTCCTCGTTCCAGCCGGCTCCGATGCCCAGCTCGAGCCGCCCGTCCGAGATGATGTCGAGTGCGGCGGCCATGTTGGCCAGCACGGCGGGGTGGCGGTAGTGAATGCCCGTCACCAGCGTGCCCAGCCGCAACCTTTTGGTGGCCTGCGCCAGCGCGGTCAGCGTCGTCCAGCCCTCCAGGCAGGGCCCGCTGCTGTCGGAGAAAATCGGGTAGAAGTGGTCGAAGGTCCACCCGGACTCGTAAACGTCGATGTCGTCGGCGGCCTGCCAGACGGCGAGCATGTCGGCCCAGGTGGTGTTTTGCGGGGAGGTCTTGAAGGCGAATCGCATGGAATCGACGTTAGTCGATCTTTATGAAGGGCAACTAAACTCAGGCTCGCGATGAATTACTCCCTCGGGCTCGACACCAAGATCACGCTGCTGGCGGCCGGGCTGATCTTTCTGCTCGCGCTGGTCCTCGGGGTTTGGAAGTACCGGCAGATCATGACGGCCGACGACCACCGCGCCCATCCCTACGTCGACATCGCACACCGGGCGGCGTTGCTCTACTCGTTTGCGACGCTGCTGCTGGCGGTCTTCGTCGAGCTGAGCGCGTGGCCGGCGTGGCTCAACCTGGCCGCGGCCGGCGTGGTCGTCTTCTTTTTCGTCGGCGCCATCCTCAGCTACATCGGGCACGGGGCGCGGCGCGACACCGTCAACCAGTTCGAGAACCCCGTCCCCGGCACCGGGGTGATGATGGCGTTGCTCATCGCCGGCGAGATCGGGGGCTTCGGCGTCCTGCTCGCCGGATTCATCGCCGGGCAGTTCCGGTGACCCGGACGGCTTTGGCGGTGACCTGCGTCGCCCGGCTCCGCCGCGCTTGCAGTCACCACGCAGGCACACTGGAGTCATGGATCCCGTAGAGGCCTTGCGGCAGATCGCCTACTACAAGGACCGCAGCCGCCACGACCCGCGGCGCGTGATGGCGTATCGCAACGCCGCCGACATCATCGAGGGGCTCGACGACGCGGCGCGCGAGCGGCACGGCCAAGCCAACAGCTGGCAGTCGCTGCCCGGCATCGGTCCCAAGACCGCGAAGGTCATCGACCAGGCCTGGTGCGGCAGCGAGCCCGACCTGCTGGCCGAATTACGTTCGGCCGCAGAGGATCTCGGTGGCGGGGACATCCGGGCGGCGTTGCGGGGCGATCTGCATCTGCATTCGAACTGGTCGGACGGGTCGGCACCGATCGACGAGATGATGGCGACTGCGTCCGCGCTCGGGCACGAGTATTGCGCGCTGACCGACCACTCGCCGCGGCTGACCATCGCCAACGGGCTGTCGCCCCAGCGCCTGCGTGCGCAGCTCGACGTCATCGACAAGCTGCGTGACCAGTTCGCGCCGATGCGCATCCTCACCGGGATCGAGGTCGACATCCTCGAGGACGGCAGCCTGGACCAGGAGCCCGAGCTGCTCGAGCGGCTCGACGTGGTCGTGGCCAGCGTGCATTCCAAGCTGTCGATGGACGCCTCGGCGATGACGCGGCGCATGGTGCGCGCAGTTTCGAATCCGCACGCCGACGTGCTGGGCCATTGCACCGGCCGGCTGGTATCGGGCAACCGGGGCATCCGTCCGCAATCGAAGTTCGACGCGGAAGCGGTCTTCACCGCCTGCCGCGATCACGGCACCGCGGTGGAGATCAACTCGCGACCCGAACGCCGGGACCCGCCGACCGCGCTGCTCAAGCTGGCGCTCGAACTCGGCTGCGTGTTCAGCATCGACACCGACGCGCACGCGCCGGGCCAATTGGACTTCCTCGGCTACGGCGCGCAGCGTGCGCTGGACGTGGGCGTGCCCGTCGACCGGATCGTCAACACCTGGCCGGCCGACAAGCTGCTGGAGTGGACCGGCTCGAATTGAGACGGCCGCTCAGACCCGCACCGGTTCGGCGTGCTCGGGAACCGGTTCTTCGCTGCGGGCGGCGCTCTGCAATAGATTGGCGGCGGCCACGGTGGCGCAGGTCGCGGCCGGGATGAGCAACGCGTAACCCCCCAACCGCGCGCCGAACACGATCCCGGCCACGCCGCCCCCGAGGAACAGCAGGAGGGTGGTCGCCAGGATCGCGGCTTTCCATTTATCGATTCCGTGCAGTCGACTG
>NZ_LZJA01000101.1:0-8230 GCF_001666785.1 Mycobacterium sp. E3305
GGGGCCAAACCGCCCTGCGATACTGACTAGATTGTCTATTTAATTCGGGGGCGAGAGGGAGCACGATGGCGCGCACCGATCGTGATCGTTGGGACCTGGCAACCAGTGTGGGCGCGACGGCCACCATGGTCGCGGCGCAGCGGGCCCTGTCCTCCGACGCGGAGTTGATCGACGACCCTTATGCGGCGCCGCTGGTGCGCGCCGTCGGGATCGACGTCTACGTCCGGATGGTCAACGGCGAAATCCCGGCCGGTGGAGCCGCCGAGTTCAATCCGCAGCGGATGGCGCGCAGCATGGCTTGTCGCACAAGGTTTTACGATGACTTCTTCCTGGAGTCGACTCGGAGCGGCATCGGTCAGGCGGTGATCCTGGCGTCGGGGCTCGATGCGCGCGCCTACCGCCTGCCGTGGCCGGCGGGCACCGTCGTCTACGAGGTCGACATGCCGGAGGTGATCGAGTTCAAGACCTTAACCCTCGAGGAGCTGGGCGCCGAGCCGACCGCCGAGCGGCGCACCGTCGCAGTCGACCTGCGCGACGACTGGGCCACCGCGCTGCGCCAGGCGGGACTCGATCCACAGGCTCCGTCGGCGTGGAGCGCCGAGGGACTGTTGGTGTACCTGCCGGAGTCGGCCCAGGACGCGCTCTTCGACAACATCACGGCCCTGAGCGCACCCGGCAGCCGGCTGGCCTTCGACTTCGTGCCTGACACCGCCGTTTTCACCGACCCGCGCTGGCGCGCCCACCACGACCGGATGAGCGAGCTCGGCTTCGAGGTCGACTTCAACGACCTCGTCTATCACGGCGAGCGCAGCCACATCGTCGACCACCTCAGCCAGCGCGGCTGGCGGACGTCGTCGCGGACGGTAGCGGAACTGCACGCGGCCAACGGCTTCGCCTACGCCGACGACGAGGTCGCCCTTGCCTTCGCGGATGTGACCTACAGCAGCGCGGTGCTCGGGTAAGCGCCGATCTGCCGAGACCATCACGCGCCGGTGCCCCCACCAGGGCTCGAACCTGGGACCTGCGGATTAAAAGTCCGTAGCTCTACCAACTGAGCTATAGGGGCCGCGGAGATTCAGGATACTTGGGCCGCAAACGGGGCTCGTTTGAGGATTGGGCCCGCGGTGACCTAAGCTGACGTGGCTCCTAACGAAACCTCGTTGTGAGTACCCCGGAGTGATTCGGTTCTGGCCCCCATCGTCTAGTGGCCTAGGACGCCGCCCTTTCACGGCGGTAGCACGGGTTCGAATCCCGTTGGGGGTACGCGACGCGGTGACGCGGAGCAGCAGCAAGGCCCTGTGGCGCAGTTGGTTAGCGCGCCGCCCTGTCACGGCGGAGGTCGCGGGTTCGAGTCCCGTCAGGGTCGCCAACTCGGCGAGGCACTTCATGCCTTCCGGCCAGGTAGCTCAGTCGGTACGAGCGTCCGCCTGAAAAGCGGAAGGTCGGCGGTTCGATCCCGCCCCTGGCCACCGTCAAAGCGTTTTAATGCGGTGTCAGTGCCCGCAACTCAGCCTGTCTCGACGCAATCGGCGATCCCGAGAGATGCGGTCAAGCGCGAGGCTGAGTCTGCGCCGTCCACACTCGACCGTCGAAATAGCGCATCATTTGCATGTCTTGCTGGTCGGGGTACCAGCCAGGTGCCAAACCGCTGGTCGCAACGGGCTGTTGTTGTACCACCGGCCGCTCGACAACCGGCCGTTCCGCGCGCGGGGCCGACACTGCGCGGACTACCGCGATGATCACCGCGACAATCGCGATGAGCACCAATATCCAGACAAGGGAATTCACAGCGCCAGCGATCATGAGCCTGCACCCTCTTGTTGCGGCGGTTCCAGTGCATCCTCTAATACCCTCACCCTTTGCCACCGAAACTCGCCGCGCATGCGCTCGACAGTGGTCGCTCGGCACTCCGAGTCGCCCACCGAGGTGACCGCGGCCAGCCGGGCCGGCTGGCCGGCCGAGCCGGGGGGCGAGCTATGCCGATTTACGCCGGGAATTAAAGCCGTAATCTCCAAGCCGCGAAGCGCCGCCGGTGCGCTCTAGGCGTTCATCCAGCAGAGCATCCGCCGCGTCGATCGATGGCAACGGGCGGCCCAGTCGGCGAGCTGCATAGCGAAGAGCGGCAACTGATTGCAGCTCCGCGTCGATCGTGTCGATGTCGCGAATGGTGATGTCGCTGGGCATTGCGTCCTCCTGTCGGAGAAATCGTCGCCCCCCGGGTTCCTTTCAGTTACCCAGATTCATGGGCAATATTCCTGACACGCCGGCAATGGTTCGTGACCCATCTGACCGGCACGGTGCCCATGGGGTGCTTGCGGCGGCCAACCGCGACCGGCGAGGGTTCGAGAATCCGCATCAGTTCGGCCGGACCGCAAGAACGTCCGCGGGCACGTCGCCTTCGTCCGTGGCATCGGCCTCCGCGCCGGCTTACCGAGTTGCCTGTCGAATTCACCCCGGCGGATTGACCGGCCGTCACCGGCGCTACCCGAGCACCGGCAGCAGCAACCGCGACGACGAGCGCACCGTGTTCCAGCTGGACGTGCCGACGCTGGCATGGCGGAAGTTCATGATGGCCGGCGTCGACGGGTCCTGGTCGTCACTGGTGAGCGTGAGACGGATGCGGTGGCCGGCCTTGAAGCGTCGGGCGTTGGGCACCAATGGGATTCGGTACTCGACGTCCTCGCCCAGCGGCACCGCTCGGGGGTTGCGGCAGGGCAGCGCCGGCGCGCCGGGGCGACTGGCCGCCTCGTCGACCTCGCGCAGGCTGGCGCGCAGCCAGCCCGCGGTCACGTCGGTCGTTGCCCCGTCGGGTGCCACGTCGTGCAGCGTCGCGATCCACGCGGTGTCGATCGCCGTCGCCGAGGCGACCAGCCGCAGTTCGATGTCGCCCACCACGTCGACGTCCTCGGTCAACGGCGCGCCGGTCCAGGTCAGCACCGAAGGCGGATCGATCTCGCTGGGTTTGATGCGGCCCAAACCCGCGCCCAGAACCATGAATTCGCGGCTGCCCGGCTCACCTTCGTCGGCGGCCAAACCACCGTCCGCCCGCAGGGCCAGTTCACGATGCGGGGCGGGGGCCGGTGGCCAGGAGTCGGCGGTTCGCCACTCGTCGGCGCCGGGCAGGAAGTATCGAATGGGTGGCCCATCGGTGATTCCGGTGTCGCGGCCCTTCAACCATTGGTCGTACCAGGCCAGGGCCTCGGTGTGCATGCTTTCCCAGGGCCAGGTCAGACCGAACTCACCGAGCATGCCCATCCGCACGCAGGCGTTGTCCGACAATCCTTTCCATGCGGCGAAGGTCGACGGCAGGTGTAACGGCACGTTCTGCCAATCGCAGCCCAGGTAGACCGGGATGTCGATCTCCTTGAGCAGTGGCAACAGGTTTCGTTCTTCCCACCAATCGTCACGCGTCGGGTGTTTGACCACCGCCTCCTGCCACAACTCGTCCCACGGGTGGGGATTGTGTGGCAGCCTGAGCAGCTGGCGCAGCATCGTGACCGCCGCCTCGCCGTTCTTGGTCTCGAATTTCTTATGGATGCCAGGGCTGTTCAGCGCGCGCCGCGCCAGTCCCACCGGCTTGCTGCGCCACAGTTTGTCGCTGCGGTCGGAGGTGAGGCCCATCATGGCGAGAAACGGTGTGATGAACGACGAACTCACCAGCCCGTGGTGGTTGGCGCCCTCGTACAGGTCGGCGGTCACGGCCAGGGGGAAGATCGCTTTGAGGTGCGGCGGACGCTCGACGGCCGCCTCGAGTTGGGTCATCGCGAAGTAGCTGATGCCGATCATGCCGACGTTGCCGTCGCACCACGGCTGCGCCGCGGTCCACTCGACGAGGTCGTACACATCCCGGCGTTCCTGCGCGTCGAAGAAGTTGAAAGAGCCCTCGGAGCCGCAGGTGCCGCGGAGGTTGGCGATGACGTGCGCGTAACCGCGCGGCACCCAGAAGTCCGTCCTGCCGGCCTCGACGAACCCCGCCGGGGCGCCGAGGTCCTGCATCTGCCGCGGGTACGGCGACGCCGCCAGCAGTGCCGGGAAGCGGCCGTCGGCATCGGGCCGGTGCACGTCGGCCAGAAGCGTTGTGCCGTCACGGACCGTGATCGCGGTATTGATGTCGGTGCGCGACGCGTACCGCGGCTCGCTGAGGTTTCGGTATTCGCGGCCGGTGGTCTGCGGGCCGTTGAGCGTGATCACAGTTTCACGCTATGTTGAAATTAGTTTCAACGCAAGATGAAACTTCGGCTATGGTGGCATGGTGCCGACGCGATCGACGACCCCCGGTCCGCGCGACGAGCGCGGCGTGCTGGCGGCGCGCATTCTGGCCGCCGCTCGCGACGAGTTCGCCGAACATGGCTGGGCCGGCACGGCCATCCGCGCCGTCGCTCGCACCGCCGACGTCGATCCGGCTCTGATCTACCACTACTTCGGCTCCAAGGAGGGCCTGCTCGACGCCGCCACCACGCCGCCGCAGAAGTGGCTCGACGCGGTGTCCGCTACGTGGGCGACGCCCAAGGCGGACCTGGGCCGGCAGTTGATCCGCACCGTCTTGGACACCTGGACCGACGAGGAGGTCGGTCCCGTCCTGCGCGCCGTGGTGCTGACGGCCGCCCACGAGGACAAGACCCGGGAGAAGCTGCGGCTGATCGTTGAGCGGGGCCTGATCGGCGGTTCCACCCTTGGAGACGACGAGGGCGACCGACTGCGGCGCAGCGGGCTGATCGCCACCCAGCTGATCGGCTTCGCGTTGTTGCGCTTCGTCTGGAAGATCGAGCCGATCGCGTCGATGTCCGAGGACCAGGTGGTGGCCGCGGTCGCGCCGAACCTGCAGCGCTACGTCGAGGGCGACATCGCATAGGCGCTAACGCAACTCACGGCGACCAACGGCGACAATGACCGGATGCGTCTTTTGCGCCCGAACCTTGCACTCGCGGTCGCGGCGGGTCTGGTCCGTGTCGCGACCGCGCACGCCAGTCCCGACGTCCCGCCGGTGAGCGACGCGGCCCGCGCGGCCGGATTCGTCGACGTCCGCAGCGTGGTCCCCGACGCCATCATCGACCTGCGCTACGCGACCACCAACAACTTCACGCACACGCAGCTGTACCCGTCCGACGCCCGATGCCTGGTGCACCAGTCGATGGCGTCCGGACTGGCGACGGCCGCGACGGCGCTCCGGCCGCAGGGACATCTCCTCGTGTTCTGGGATTGCTATCGGCCCCACGACGTGCAGGTCAAGATGTTCAACGTCGTCCCCAACCCCGCGTGGGTCGCGCGCCCCGGCCAGTATGCGCACAGCCACGAGTCGGGGCGCTCGGTCGATGTGACGTTCACGACGGCAGAGCAGCCGTGCGCATCCGGGCTACACGCGCAGGGGCTTTGCCTGGCCGACATGGGCACCGATTTCGACGACTTCTCCTCGCGCGCAAACGCTTTCGCCACCCAGGGGGTGAGCGCCGACGCCCAGGCGAACCGCGCGGCGCTGCGCGACGCGATGAAGTACGGGGGGTTGGCGCCCTACTCCGGGGAGTGGTGGCACTTCGACGGCCCGGGCGCCGCGGTCGACCGGCCGATCCTGAATGTGCCCGTGGACTGATCTCATATTTCGAGACGAATATTTCAATATATGAGTCACGCCCGTAGGCTTCGGGCATGAACTGCGAAGACGGGGCCACCTACACGCACGGGCACCACGAGTCGGTGCTGCGGAGTCACCAGCGGCGCACCGCGGAGGACTCCGCGGCCTATCTGCTGCCGCACCTGAACTCGGGGCTGTCGGTCCTGGATGTCGGGTGCGGGCCCGGAACCATCACCGCCGATCTCGCGGCCCGGGTGGCGCCGGGTCCGGTGACGGCGGTCGACCAGTCGACCGACGTGCTCGATGTGGCCCGCGCCGAGGTCGAGCGACGCGGCCTGTCGAATGTTTCCTTCGCCACCGCCGACGTGCACCGGCTCGACTTCGCCGACGACGCCTTCGACGTGGTGCACGCGCACCAGGTGCTCCAGCACGTCGCCGACCCGGTGGGGGCGCTGCGGGAGATGAGGAGAGTGTGCGCGCCCGGCGGCCTGGTGGCGGCCCGCGACGCCGACTACGCGGGATTCATCTGGTTCCCGCAACTGCCGGCGCTCGACCTGTGGCGCGACCTTTACGAGCGGGCCGCGCGGGCCAACCGCGGCGAACCCGATGCCGGGCGACGGCTGCTGTCGTGGGCGCGGCAGGCGGGCTTCGCCGACGTCACCCCGACGAGCAGCCTGTGGTGCTACGCGACGCCCGCGACGCGCGAATGGTGGGGCGGGATGTGGGCCGACCGGATCCTGCACTCGCGGATCGCGAGCGACCTGTTGGAGTTGGGTCTGGCCACCAGTGCGCAGCTGGAGGAGATCTCCGCCGCGTGGCGCGACTGGGCGGCCGCCCCCGACGGCTGGATCGCCATTCCCCACGGCGAGATCCTCTGCCGGGTGTAGTGCGCACACAGGTTTGACCAGGTCAAGCGCGTGGTATTGGCATTCTCTTTTTTTGCAAGTACGTTATTCACCGATGGATAATATGGCCCACACTCCGTCGGGTATCCCGCTGCAGCCGGTCTATGGGCCGGCGGACGTCGGCGCGGAGCCTCCGCAACCGGGGGAGTTTCCCTTCACCCGGGGCAACTTCGCGTCCGGCTACCGGGGCAAGCTGTGGACCTTCCGCCAGTACTCCGGGTTCGGCACCGCCGAGGAATCTAATCGCCGGTACCGCTACCTCCTGGAACAAGGCGGGACCGGGTTGTCGGTGGCGCTCGACCTGCCTACCCAGTGTGGCTACGACTCCGACGACCCGGAGTTCGGCGAGGAGGTCGGCCGGGTGGGCGTCGCGGTCGACACGCTGGCCGATTTCGAGGTCCTGTTCGACGGCATCCCGCTGGACAAGCTCAGCACCAGCATGACGATCAACGGAACGGCGGCGATCCTGCTGGCGTTCTACGTCGCCGCCGCCGAGAAGAAAGGGATACCGCGCGCGAAGCTCACCGGAACCATCCAGAACGACATCCTCAAGGAGTACGCCTCGCGCGGGACCTGGATCTGGCCGCCGGAGCCGTCCCTGCGGCTGATCGCCGACACGATCGAGTTCTGCGCGGCCGAGGTGCCGAGGTTCAACGCGATTTCGGTGGCCGGGGCGCACTTCCGCGACGCGGGGGCGAACGCGGTGCAAGAGATGGCGTTCACCCTGGCCGACGGGGTGACCTACTGCGACACCGTGGTCGAGCGCGGCCGCATGACGATCGATCAGTTCGCGCCGCAGATCTCGTTCTTCTTCTACACCCACGGCGATTTCTTCGAGGAGATCGCCAAATACCGTGCGGGGCGCCGACGTTGGGCCACCATAGTCAAGGAGCGGTACGGGGCGACGGCTGACAAGGCGGCGATGTTCCGCTTCGGCTGCGTCTGTGGTGGCGCCTCGCTGTACGCACCACAGGCCCACAACAACATCGTCCGGGTGGCCTACGAGGCGATGGCCGCCGTGCTGGGCGGTGTCCAGTCGATGTTCACCGCGGCCTGGGACGAGCCGTTCGCCCTGCCCACCGAGGAAACCACCACGCTGGCGCTGCGCACCCAGCAGATCCTCGCGCACGAAACCGGCGTGGCCAGCGTCGCCGACCCGTTGGGCGGCTCCTACTTCGTGGAGGCGCTGACCGACGCCACCGAGGCGCGCATCGTCGAGATCATGGACGACCTCGAGCGGCACGGCGGCATGGTCCATGCCATCGAAGACGGCTATCTACAGGGTCTGATCGCCGACGAGGCATTCAAGGTCCACCAGGACATCGAATCCGGCGCTCGCCCGGTCGTCGGCGTGAACCGGTTCGTGACCGAAGAGCCCGAACACGATGTCGTCACCTATGAGCTCGACGCCGAAGGGCGCGATCTCCAGCTCAAGCGGCTCGCTAAAGTGAAGGCCGAAAGGGATTCGGCCGCAGTCAAATCCAGTCTCGCAGCACTATCGCGCGCCGCCGAAGGGGACGACAATCTGATGCACAACCTCATCGAGTGCGCCAACGCATACTGCACGGTCGGTGAAATGGTCTCCGCGCTCAAGGCGGTATGGGGCGAGTTCCAGCAACCGGTGGTGTTCTAATGGCGCCCCGGATCCTCGTCGCCAAACCGGGTCTGGACGGACACGACCGGGGCGCCAAGATCGTCGCCCGCACCCTGCGCGACGCCGGCTTCGAGGTGATCTACACCGGCATCCGGCAGCTAC
>NZ_LZJA01000102.1:0-1000 GCF_001666785.1 Mycobacterium sp. E3305
TAGACTTGACGAAGTTGGCATGTCAGCCGGGTATTGTCATATCGTTTTACGACTTGTCGAGACCGGTTTCCAGGCCACCGTTCAGCGCTGCACGGACGCATCCCTAACAGGATCATCTCCGCCTGGGGGACAGCCTATCGAGACAAGACCGAGGGGTCACAGCCCGCAACCTTCGGGTGCGATCTCATCGGAGCAGCCGTCAACGGCCGCTCGCAACGTTCAGGTGAAGGGTCAGGTGCATATGACGCCCAAGCGCGTCGGGTTATACAACCCCGCGTTCGAGCACGATTCGTGCGGGGTAGCCATGGTCGTCGATATGCACGGCCGTCGTAGCCGCGACATCGTGGACAAGGCAATCACCGCGCTGCTCAACCTCGAACACCGCGGTGCTCAGGGCGCCGAGCCGCGCAGCGGCGACGGGGCCGGCATCCTGATCCAGGTTCCGGATGCGTTCTTGCGTGAGGTCGTCGACTTCGAACTCCCCGAGCCGGGCAGCTATGCCACCGGCATCGCCTTCCTGCCCCAGTCGTCGAAGGACGCCGCGGCGGCCTGCGACGCGGTCGAGAAGATCGCCGAGGCCGAGGGCCTGACGGTGCTCGGCTGGCGCAACGTGCCCATCGACGACTCCTCGCTGGGGGCGCTGTCCCGTGACGCGATGCCCACCTTCCGGCAGGTGTTCATGGCCGGCGCTTCCGACATGACGCTCGAGCGCCGCTGCTACCTGGTTCGGAAGCGCGCCGAGCACGAACTCGGCACCAAGGGACCGGGCCAGGACGGTCCCGGGCGCGAAACCGTTTATTTCCCAAGCCTTTCCGGTCAGACCATGGTCTACAAGGGGATGCTGACCACCCCGCAGCTCAAGGCGTTCTATCTTGACCTGCAAGACGATCGGATGACCAGCGCGCTGGGCATCGTGCACTCGCGGTTCTCCACCAACACCTTCCCGTCGTGGCCGCTGGCCCACCCGTTCCGTCGCGTCGCCCACAACGGTGAGATCAAC
>NZ_LZJA01000103.1:0-21569 GCF_001666785.1 Mycobacterium sp. E3305
AGCGTGCCGGCTGGCGGTCTCGCAGACCTTGGGGACGGGTGTGGGCTCGGCGATCACCTCGGTGGGCCCGGCGCTGCTGTTGCTGGCGGCCGCGGTCGGGTTGCGCCGCGGGCGCCGCTTCGCGTGGTGGCTGGCGCTACTGCTCAACGCCGCCCTGGTCGCGGGCAGCGCCTGGTTCGCCGTGCTGTGGACCCGCGATGCGGCCGACGCGGGATCCGTCGTGCACGACGCGGACGACACCTATTCGTTCGCCCACGACACGTTGATTCTCATCGCGCCGATCGTGGTCCCCTGCCTGATGATCGCGTTGTTGCTGTTCACCCGGCCGTTGTTCACGGTGACCGCACCACGGGCCACCTATCTGCGGCTGGGGCTGGGTCTGGCCGCCACCGCCGCGCTCACCGCCGGCGGCTACCTGTTGATCGCCTATTGGGAGCGCAAGGAATTCGACCCCCCGCCCAACCTTTCTCAGCTGATCTCCGATCTGCCGACCCGCTATCTGCCGCCGGCCTACGAACTGGCGCACAGCGCAAAGTTCCTGCCCAACAGCGGGCTTGCGCTGCTGGCATGGGAGTTCTGCGGCGCCGTGTTCTGGGTGATGCTGCTGGCCGGCCTGCTGGTCAGCTTCTGGCGGGCCAGCGTCGTCGTCGACGACGAGGCACGGACCCGGGCGCGGAACCTGATGGTGGCCAACAGCGGATCGTCGCTGGCCTACATGAGCACCTGGCCGGGCAACGTGTACTGGTTCACCGAGGACGGGCACGCGGCATTCGCCTACCGCGTTGTCGCCGCCGTGGCGCTGACCACCGGGGGCCCGCTGGGCGATCCGGGTGCGCGGGCGGACGCGCTACGTGGCTTCGAGCGGTTCTGCGACCGCAACGGCTGGACGGCGTGCATGTACAGCATCACCGAGGACGTCCGCGACCGCGCGGTGGAGCTGGGGTGGTACGCGGTGCAGGTGGCCGAGGACACCGTGGTGCCGTTGGCCGAGCTGGAGTTCAAAGGCAAGAAGTGGCAAGACATTCGCACCGCGCTGAACAAGGCGGCCAAAGAGGGCATCCGCGCCGAGTGGACGAGCTACCCGGAGGCGCCGCTGTCGATACGCGACCAGGTGCGGGTGATCTCCGAGGAGTGGGTGGCCGACAAGGGCATGCCCGAGATGGGTTGGACGCTGGGCGGTTTGGACGAGCTCGACGACCCGACCGTGCGCTGCCTGATCGCCGTGGACGAGCAGTGGATCGTGCACGGCATCACCAGCTGGTTGCCGGTCTACCGGGACGGGCAAACGGTCGGCTGGACGCTGGACTTCATGCGCAGGCGAGGCAGCAGTCCCTTCAAGGGCGTGATGGAGTTCTTGATTGCCTCTGCGGCACAGAGCTTTCGGGAGGAGGGCGCGGAGTTCCTCAGCCTCTCCGGGGCCCCGCTGGCCCGGCTGGCGCGGGGCAACGAGGTCACGGCGCTCGACCGCATCCTCGATGTCACCGGCAAAGCGCTCGAGCCGGTGTACGGGTTTCGCTCGCTGCTCAGCTTCAAGGCCAAGTTCCAGCCCGAGTACCGGCCCCTGTACATGGCCTACCGTGACCCGTCGACGCTGCCCGCGATCGCCAACGCGATCAGCCGCGCTTACCTACCGCACCTCACCGCGCGCCAGGGGATTCGGCTGGCGCGCAAGCTCGCCCGAAGATAGTCACGCCCGCTGGTCGGGTGTCAGGGCCGGCGCAGCGGAGAGCCGCCGAACTTGTCCGGGTTGGCGATATCCCAGAGCGCGCTGACCTTTCCGTCGCGCACCGTCACCGCCATGATCCGCGGCAACATCTCCCGATACCCGTCGGCAGCAGCGCGGCCGGCGGTGTAGATGCCGAGCTCGCCGTTGACCAGCCCCAGCTCGTACGAGGTGAACATCCCCGGGCCGTACCGCTGCGCCAGGCCCAGCATGAACCGGACCACCTTGTCCGGGCCGCGGATGGTCTGAACGGCCGTGGGCGCCTTGCCGTTCGAATCGCCGGTGAAGCTGACATCGGGATGCAGCAGCGAGACCACGGTGTCCAGGTCGCCGGCGGCCATCGCGGCCATCAGCCGGCCGACCACCTCGTCGTGCGAGGGGTCGGGCCTGGGCGGCGGGGCCGCGCTGACGGCCTTGCGGGCCCGCGACGCCAGCTGCCTCGCGGCGGCCTCGCTGATGCCGAGCACCTCGGCGATCTCCGCGAACGGCACCGCGAACCCGTCGTGCAGCACGAAGGCCACCCGCTGATCGGGCGACAGCCGCTCCAGCACCACCATCGCCGCGAACCGGGCGTCCTCGCGGGAAACGACCGCCGAGAGCGGGTCCGCCCGGTCGAAGCCGGTCACCACCGGCTCCGGCAGCCAGTTCCCGGTGTAGGTCTCGCGCCGGTGCGCGGCCGAGCGCAACTTGTCCAGGCCCAGCCGGCTCACCACCGTGGTCAGCCAGGCCCGCAGGTCGGTGATTTCGGCACCCTGCCGGTCCCAGCGCAGCCACGCCTCCTGCACGATGTCCTCGGCGTCGGCGACCGTGCCGGTGAGCCGGTAGGCGACCGCCATCAGGTGGGGTCGCAGGGCTTCGAATTGTGAGACCTGTTCGGTCCCGGTCATATCGCGAGCCTAGCGCGGCGACGGCGAGCGCCGAAACGGCGCGAGTAAGGAGCCACGCCATCAGACCCAGCGCGGCGACGGCGAGCGCCGAAACGGCGCGAGTAAGGAGCCACGCCATCAGAGCCGGCGGCTAGTCTCACAGACACCATGACAGAGCACCTGTGGCTGCACTTCGCCCGGCACGGCGCCGGCATCACGCCGCCCATCATCGTCCGCGGCGAGGGCGTGACCATCTTCGACGACCGGGGCAAAAGCTACCTCGACGCGCTGTCGGGGCTGTTCACCGTTCAGGTCGGCCACGGTCGCACCGAACTCGCCGAGGTCGCCGCCCGGCAGGCGAGCACACTGGCGTACTTCCCGCTTTGGGGCTATGCCACCCCGACCGCAATCGAGCTCGCCGAGCGCCTCGCAGGCTATGCCCCGGGCGGGCTCAACCGGGTGTTCTTCACCACCGGCGGGACGGAGGCCGTGGAGACCGCGTGGAAACTGGCCAAGCAGTATTTCAAGCTGACCGGCAAACCCGGTAAGCACAAGGTGATTTCGCGGTCGATCGCCTACCACGGCACCACCCAGGGAGCCCTGGCGATCACCGGCCTGCCCGCGTACAAGGCGCCCTTCGAACCCGTGACACCGGGTGGCTTCCGGGTGCCCAACACGAACTTCTACCGCGCGCCCGAGCCGTTTGCCAACGACCCCAAGGGCTTCGGGCGGTGGGCCGCCGACCGGATCGCGGAGGCCATCGAGTTCGAGGGCCCCGAGACCGTCGCCGCGGTGTTCCTGGAGCCGGTGCAGAACGCGGGCGGCGCCATTCCCCCTCCGCCGGGCTATTTCGAGCGGGTGCGCGAAATCTGCGACTCCTACGACGTGCTGCTGGTGTCCGACGAGGTGATCTGCGCGTTCGGCCGGATCGGGTCGATGTTCGCCTGCGACGACCTCGGTTACGTGCCCGACATGATCACTTGCGCCAAGGGCCTGACGTCGGGCTACTCGCCGCTGGGCGCGATGATCGCCGACGAGCGGCTGTTCGAACCGTTCAACGACGGCGCCACCGTCTTCCCGCACGGCTATACCTTTGGCGGACATCCGGTTTCGACGGCAGTGGGGCTGGCCAACCTCGACATCTTCGAGCGTGAGGGCCTCGACGACCACGTCAGGAAGCACGCGTCGGCCTTCCGCGCCACGCTGGAGAAGCTCTACGACCTGCCCATCGTCGGCGACGTCCGCGGCGAGGGGTTCTTCTACGGCATCGAGCTGGTGAAGGACAAGGCGACCAAGGAAACGTTCAGCGCGCAAGAGTGCGAACGGGTGCTGCACGGCTTCGTGTCGCCGGCGCTCTTCGAGGCGGGCCTGTACTGCCGCGCCGACGATCGCGGCGATCCGGTGGTTCAGGTGGCGCCGCCGCTGATCAGCGGTCAGGCCGAATTCGACACCATCGAATCCATCCTGCGCGGCGTGCTCGGCGAGGTGCCTGGAAAGCTTTAGACGCGCTTCACCGCGTCGGCGGCGATCAGCACCTCACGCGAATGCGCGGCGTTCGGGTTGCTGACCATCCGCGACACCGCGTTGCACAGCCAGGTGAGCGCCTCGCGCAGGCCGGCGTCGGGCGTCGCGTCTCGATGGTGCTGCAGTTCGATCAGCACACTTTCCAGGCCGGAGCGCCGGACCTGCGACGCCTTCTCGACCTCCCTGAGCAGTTGTTGCAGCGACCGCGGAGCGTCGCTCTTGCGCCGCCGACGAAACGAGAATCGATCGTTGGGAATGTCTTGGCCCTCGCGGTTCGGCGGAAGATTCGGCGCCGCCACGGTGGCGGCATGCTCAGCGTAGTGGCTCCCCCGCGTTGCCGCCGCCCGATGGCGTCGCAACTTCCGTCTCACCAGTCACAGCGCGGCTCCCTCGAATCGCGCCCGCGATCGCCTAATGTGCACAGGCAATGGACTTCCTACGCCCCGCGTCATGCCTGGCAGCGGCCCTTTTCGTGGCCGCCGCTCCGGTTGCCGTCGCCGCGCCGATCGCGAGTGCCGAGCCCGGCGCCGAGCCCAACGCCGCCACCGCCAACTGCCCCTTCAAGGTGAACACCCCGCCCGCGGTCGACTCGTCGGAGGTCCCGCAAGCCGGTGATCCGCCGATCCCGCTGGCCGTGCCGCCGAAGCCGGTTGGCGGCGAGGCGCTGAGCAGCTGCGGCATCGTCGCCGCGCCCGATACGCCACCGCTGCCGACCGACGTCTCCGCCGACGCGTGGCTGGTGGCGGACCTGGACAGCGGCGCGGTGGTCGCGGCCAAGGACCCGCACGGCCGGCACCGGCCCGCCAGCATCATCAAGGTGCTGATCGCGATGGCGTCCATCAACGCGCTCAACCTGAACAAGTCGGTGCCCGGCACCGCCGACGACGCGGCCGCCGAGGGCACCAAGGTCGGCGTCGAGGAAGGCGGGGTCTTCACCGTCAACCAGTTGCTGCACGGCCTGCTGATGCACTCCGGGAACGACGCCGCGCACGCGCTGGCCATGCAGCTCGGCGGCATGCAGCAAGCCGTGGAGAAGATCAACGTGCTGGCCGCCAAGCTCGGCGGCAAGGACACCCGGGTGGCCACGCCGTCGGGGCTGGACGGGCCCGGCATGAGCACGTCGGCCTACGACATCGGCCTGTTCTACCGCTACGCCTGGCAGAACCCGACCTTCGCCGACATCGTCGCGACGCGGACGTTCGACTTCCCCGGCCACGGCGACCATCCCGGCTACGAACTGGAGAACGACAACCAGCTGCTCTACAAGTACCCGGGCGCCTTGGGCGGCAAGACCGGCTACACCGACGACGCCGGCCAGACGTTCGTGGGCGCCGCCAACCACAACGGGCGACGCTTGATGGCGGTGTTGCTGCACGGGACGCGGGTGCCGATCGCCCCGTGGGAGCAGGCCGCGCACCTGCTGGACTACGGCTTCAGCACGCCACAGGGCACCCAGGTCGGCAACCTCATCGAACCCGACCCCTCGCTGGCGCCCGCCAAACGCGACAGCGCCGCCGACCGGCAGGCCAACGGCGCCGAGGCAGCCGGGCTGATTCCCTCCGCGGACGCGCTGCCGATCCGGGTGGGCGTCGCCGTCATCGGAACGATCATCGTGTTCAGTCTGATCATGGTGGCGCGCGCGATGAACCGCCGGCCACAGCATCGTTGACCGTAGAAGTTTGCTGTGGCACCGTCTTGCGGATGAGCGAAGCCCTGTATGAGGACCCCGGCCTCCGGCTCGACGAGGACGGCATCACCATCCGGCGCTACTACTTCCCGTTTGCCAACCCGAAGCGCATCCCGTACGGCAGGATCCAGGGCGTCAAGGCCGAGCAGATGACGTGGAACAGCGGCAAAGGCCGGATCTGGGGCGCGGGCGACCCGCGGTACTGGTTCCCGCTGGACGTCCGCCGGGGCCGCAAGCGAACGCTTCTGGTGCTCCACCTCGGGCGCCGGGTGCGGCCGTGCATCAGCCCCGACGACCCCGAGCGTGTCATCGAGGTGCTGCGCGATCGGCTGCGGACTGCGAAGTCCCCATAGCGATTAGCTGACAGCGCCGACGGCGAGTGCGTCGATCCCGTCGGCGGCGACACTAAACTCACCCAGATGACCAACGCCCGGCGCGGCCTGGCGGTCGCGCTGACCGCCGCGAGCGTGGGCCTGATCTACGGCTACGACCTGTCCATCATCGCCGGCGCGCAGCTGTACGTCACCGAGGACTTTGGGCTGTCCACGCGGCAACAAGAACTGCTGACGACGATGGTGGTGATCGGGCAGATCGCCGGGGCGCTCGGCGCGGGCGTGCTGGCGAACGCGATCGGGCGGAAGAAGTCGGTGGTGCTGCTCCTGGTCGCCTACGCGGTGTTCGCTCTGCTGGGCGCGCTGTCGGTGTCCCTGCCGATGCTGTTGACGGCCCGGCTCCTGTTGGGCCTGACGCTGGGCGTGGCGGTGGTGGTGGTGCCGGTGTACGTGGCGGAGTCCGCCCCGACCGCGGTGCGCGGCTCGCTGCTGACGGCCTACCAGCTTGCCATCGTCAGCGGGCTCATCGTCGGCTACCTGACCGGCTACCTGCTGGCCGGGTCGCACAGCTGGCGCTGGATGCTGGGACTGGCCGCCGTGCCCGCCATCGTGTTGCTGCCGTTGCTGATTCGCGCGCCCGACACGGCGCGGTGGTACGTGCTCAAGGGCCGCCTCGAGGAGGCCCGCCGGGCGCTGCTGCGCGTGGAGCCCAACGCCCGCGTCGACGAGGAACTCGCCGAGATCGGCCGCGCGCTCGGCGAGGGCTCCTCCGGTCACAAGGGCGGCTGGTCGGAGATGCTGCGGCCGCCGTATTCGCGCGCCACCGCTTTCGTGATCACGCTCGGCTTTCTGATCCAGATCACCGGCATCAACGCGATCATCTATTACAGCCCGCGGATCTTCCAGGCCATGGGCTTCACCGGAAATTTCGCGCTGCTGGCGCTGCCGGCCCTGGTTCAGGTCGCCGGGCTGGCGGCCGTGGGCGCGTCGCTGCTGCTGGTCGACCGGCTGGGCCGGCGCCCAATCCTGTTGTCCGGCATCGCCATGATGATCGCCGCCGACGTCGTGCTGATGGCCGTGTTCGGGCGGGGCATCGGCGGCGCGGTCCTCGGATTCGCCGGCATCGTGCTGTTCATCTTCGGCTACACGATGGGCTTCGGCTCCCTGGGCTGGGTGTACGCCAGCGAGAGCTTCCCGTCCCGGCTGCGCTCCATCGGGTCGAGCACGATGCTGACCTCGAACCTGGTGGCCAACGCGATCGTCGCCGCCGTCTTCCTCACCATGCTCCATTCCCTCGGCGGCGCGGGAACTTTCGCGGTGTTCGCGTCCCTGGCTGCGGTCGCGTTCGTCGTGGTCTACCGGTACGCGCCGGAGACCAAGGGCCGCCAACTCGAGGAGATCCGCTACTTCTGGGAAAACGGCGGCCGATGGGACTGATCGCCGCGGGCACGATGGTGCTCGACGGATGGGTCCGCCGGCCGGGATGGCTCGAGACGGACGGGCCGCGGATCGTGGCGTGCGGCGCCGGGGCCCCGCCCCGCCCGGCCGACGACGCCTTCCCCGATGGGGCCGTGGTCCCCGGTTTCATCGACATGCACGTGCACGGCGGCGGCGGGGCGTCCTACACCGACGGCGACGGCATCGCCGGTGCGGCGGAATTCCACCTGCGGCACGGCACCACGACCACGCTCGCCAGCCTGGTGAGCACCTCGCCGGCGGAGTTGCTCGCCGGCGTGCGCGCGCTGGCCGAAGCCGCCCGGCACGGGATCGTCGCGGGCATCCACCTGGAGGGGCCGTGGCTGAGCCGGGCCCGCTGCGGGGCGCACGACCCCGCGCTCCTGCGCGCCCCGGATCCGGCGGAGGTCGACGCCGCGCGGGCCGCGGGCGGCGGCGCGATCCGGATGGTCACGCTCGCCCCGGAGCTGCCCGGCGCCGACGAAGCGATCCGCCGCTTCCGCGACGCCGGAGTCGTTGTGGCGGTGGGGCATACGGACGCCACCTACGAGCAGGTCGAACGCGCCATCGCGCAGGGCGCCACGGTCGGCACCCACCTGTTCAACGCGATGCCGCCACTGCACCATCGCGAGCCCGGGCCGGCGCTCGCCCTGCTCCGGGACCCGGGGGTCACCGTCGAGCTGATCGCCGACGGCGTGCACGTGCACCCGGCCGTCGTGGACGCGGTGATCGCGGCCGCGGGGCCCGACCGGGTCGCCCTTGTCACCGACGCCATCGCCGCGGCCGGCCGTGGGGACGGGCCGTTTCGCCTCGGCGCGGTGGCCGTCGACGTCGTCTCGGCGGTGGCACGGGTGCGGGGGACGTCGACGATCGCGGGCAGCACCGCCACGATGGACGCGCTCTTTCGCAACGTCAACGCCGGTGCGGGGCTGGCCGCCGCGGCGCTGACGACCTCGGGTACCCCGGCGCGGGCGCTCGGCCTCGAGCGGATCGGCTTCCTGCGCTCCGGCTATGACGCGAATCTGGTTGTGCTGGACGGTGATCTGCGGGTTACGGCGGTCATGGTCGCCGGCCGTTGGCGGGTAGGCCGCTAACGAAGCCGCCGGGTGATGCGGGAAAGGGCCAGCGCCCCAACGGCTCCCATCGCCATCGCGGTCAACGTCTGGCGCGTGCCGATGCCGTCGTCGAGCTGCACACGGGGGGCGATGATCGCCGGCGCGGGAGGGGCGACGTGGCGGGTGCGCGGGTGACCGGAGGCCGTCGCCGCCCACGCCGTGCAGAAGAGCACCAGGTATGAGGTGACGTAGGCGAACACCATCAGACCCAGCACCGGGCCGAACGTCGCGCCCGCGGGGCTGCGCAGCACCGCCCGCAGGTACAGCGATCCCACCTGTTTGAAGATCTCGAACCCGACCGCCGCCATCAGCGCGGCCCGCATCGAATCGGTCAGGCTGACCTTCTCGCGCGGCAGCCGGGCGATCATCCAGGCGAACAACAACCACGACACCGCCGTCGAGATCACGATCGACAGCAGCCAGAAGAACCAGTCGAACACCACGAGTTGCGGTATGCCGAGCCATTTGAGCAACGCCGCCAACGGCGCGTCATGGCCAATGGTGGTCAGGCCGACGGTGGCCACGATCACCGCGAACGTCCCGAGCATGGCCAACAGATCGGAGAACTTGTTGTGGACGAAGCCGGGCGACTCGATGCGCTCGTCCCACCACATCTCCGTCAGCGCCTGCCGCAGATGCGATATCCAGCCCAGGCCCGCCCAGACGGCGGTGGCCAGGCCGATGACACCCACCGACGTGCGCGCGGCGATCGCGGAGTTCATCAGATCCAGCAGCTGGTCCCCCAGCGCGCCGGTGACCTGGGACCGGATATGGTCGTCGATCGTCTTCAGCAGCTCCGGGCGCCGGGCCAGGATGAACCCGAAGGCCGCGAAACCCACCATCAGCAAAGGGAATAACGCGAAGATCGTGTAATAGGTGAGGCCGGCCGCGAAGAACCCCCCGTTGCGGTCGTCGAAGCGCTGGTAGGCGCGGATGACGTGGTCGAGCCAGCCGTGCCGGGCCCGCAACCGGTCGAGGATTCCGGGCTTTGCAGGTTCGGTCATGAGGAGTTCTTACCCCGCGCCACCGCAGGGATCCCAGCTTGTGGCGGCGCGTCGGCGGCCGGCTGCACCCCCGGGGCGATGATCCCCGGCGGGTCTGCCTGCCGGGCGCGGGGGCCGTCCCACGCCGTCGCGGCCCAGGCGGTACTGAACAGCACCAAGAGCCAGGTGACGTACGCGAACGCCAACAAACCCAGCACCGGACCGAAGGTGGCCCCGGCGGCGCTGCGCAGCACGATCTTCAGGTAGAGCGATCCCAACAGCTTGAACAACTCGAACCCGGCGGCCGCAATCAAGCCGGCCTCCATCGACGTGACGATGCCGACCGACTCGCGCGGCAATCGCACGATCACCCAGCTGAACACCAGCCACGACACCGCGAACGCCGTCAGCACCGAAATAACTCGGAATACCCAGTGAAACACCGAAAGTTCCGGTATACCAAGCAATTTCAGCGCAGCTCGCATTGGCTTCTCGTGTCCCAGCGCGGACAGTCCCATGGTGATCACGACCACTACCAACGTCCCCACCACGGCGGCCAGATCGGACAGTATCGTGCGGACGAAACCCACGGAGTCCACTGGGTGCTCCCATATTCGGCCCAGCGCCTCCCGGAGGCGATACATCCACGTTTGGCCCAGCCAGGCCGCGACTACCAACCCGATCACACCAACGGATGCACGGGCCGCGATCGCCGAATGGATCAGGTTGACCAGGTGCTGCCCCAACTCGGGGGACACCCAGGACCGGACGTGTTCGTCGATCGTGCCCAGTAGCTCAGGATGACGCGACAATCCGAAGCTACCCAGCGCGAAACCGACCATCAGCAAGGGAAATAACGCGATAAGCGTGTAGTAGGTGAGGCCGGCCGCAAGCAGGTTGCCACTGCAATCCCTGAAGTGAAAAAAGGCGCGGATGACGTGTTCGAGCCAGCCGTGCCGGGCCCGCAGCCGACCGAGGAGGCCTGCCTTGGCCGGCTCGCTCATGGTGAACTCATCCTCGCTGCGGAAGGAACCCTAACCGATCGTAGACCCGCCGAACGGTCTTGCCTGCGACATCCTCGGCGCGCTCGGCCCCGACCGCGAGCACGCCCTCCAATTCGGCTGGGTCGGCCAGCAATTCGTCGACGCGCGCCTTGATCGGGCTGACGAACTCGACGACCGCCTCGGCGGTGTCCTTCTTCAGGTCGCCGTAACCCCGTCCTGCGTAACCCTCGACGAGCTTGTCGATGGCCACGCCGGTGACCGCCGACTGGATGGTCAGCAGGTTCGACACGCCCGCCTTGGCCTCGGTGTCGAAGCGGATCTCGCGCTCGCTGTCGGTGACCGCCGAACGAATCTTCTTCGCGGACGCGGCGGGGTCGTCGAGCAGGTTGATCAAGCCGGCGTCGGTGGCCGCGGACTTGCTCATCTTCGACGTCGGGTCCTGCAAGTCGTAGATCTTGGCGGTGACCTTGGGGATCAGCAGATCGGGCACCACGAAGGTGTCGGGGAACCGGCTGTTGAACCGCTGCGCCACGTCGCGCGCCAGCTCCAGATGCTGGCGCTGGTCCTCGCCCACCGGAACCAGTTCGGCGTCGTAGGCCAGGACGTCGGCGGCCTGCAGCACCGGATAGGTGAACAGGCCCACGGTGGTGGAGTCGCCGCCCTGGCGGGCCGACTTGTCCTTGAACTGCGTCATCCGCGACGCCTGCCCGAACCCGGTGAAGCAGCCCAGCACCCAGGCCAGCTGAGAGTGGGCGGGCACGTGGCTCTGCACGAAGATGGTGCTGCGGGCGGGGTCGATGCCCAGCGCCAGATACTGGGCCGCCGTCACCAGGGTCCGGCGGCGCAGCGCCTCGGGGTCCTGGGGAATGGTGATGGCGTGCAGGTCGACGACGCAGAAGAAGCACTCGTGTTGGTCCTGCAGCGCGACCCACTGGGTGATGGCACCCAACGCGTTCCCGAGGTGGAGCGAGTCGGAGGTGGGCTGCACGCCGGAGAAAATCCGGCCGGATCCGGTAGCGGTGCTCATGATGCACCGATCTTTTCACGCGGGTCTTGCCGGGCATGCGCCGCCGCCGAGTGCGCGGCTGGCTTCACCCTCGTCGCCGAGTATGCGGCCAGCCGCACACTCGCGAGCGCGCGGCGCCCGGCCGGCCGGGCGCTCGCTTGCGGTACCGGCGGTACCGCATTTAATGTCGGCGGTATGGGGAGCAAGAGGATCAACAGCAACACGGGGACGCGGCCACCGATCCATCTCGGCTCGGGCGAGCCGGTCCTGCTGCTGCACCCGTTCCTGCTGTCCCAGGCGGTCTGGGAGGACGTCGCCCGGCGGCTGGCCGACACCGGACGGTACGAGGTGTTCGCCCCGACGATGGCCGGCCACAACGGCGGCCCCTCCGCGGGGACCTGGTTCCTGTCCTCGGCGGTCCTGGCCGACCACGTGGAACAGCAGATGGACGAGCTGGGCTGGGACACCGCCCACATCGTGGGCAACTCGCTGGGTGGCTGGGTCGCGTTCGAACTCGAGCGGCGCGGGCGGGCGCGCAGCGTCATGGGCATCGCCCCGGCCGGTGGGTGGACGCGTTGGAGCCCGGCGAAGTTCGAGGTGATCGCCAAGTTCATCCTGGGCATTCCGCTGCTGGTGCTGGCCTGGCTGTTCGGCCCGAAGGTGATGCGCCTGCCGTTCAGCCGCCAGCTGGCCACCTACGCGATCAGCGCGCGGCCCGACGGGGTCACCGACGAGCAGCTGCTCGGCTGCATCGACGACGTCGCCCACTGCCCCGCCTACTTCCAGCTGCTGGTCAAGTCGCTGCTGCTGCACGGCCTGCAGGAGCTGGCCGAGAACGCCGTCCCGGCGCACCTGGTGATCTGCGAAAAGGACCGGATCGTGCCCGCCCCCCGGTTCAGCAGGCATTTCACCACCCACCTGCCCGACGACCACCAGGTCACCGAGCTCGACGGCGTGGGGCACATCCCGATGTTCGAGGCGCCGGACCGCGTCGCGGGACTGGTCATCGCGTTCCTCGACGAGTGCAACGCGGCGAGCCGCGGCGCCAACCCGTCGGCTAGCTGACCAGCTTCTTTTCCAGGTTCTCGGCGATCGAGTTCAGGAACTCCTCGCTCTGCTGCCATTCCTGCTTGGGGCCGATGAGGATGGCCAGGTCCTTGGTCATCTTCCCGCTCTCGACCGTGGAGACCACCACGTCCTCGAGCGTCTGCGCGAACTCGATCACCTCGGGGGTGTCGTCCAGCTTGCCGCGGTGCGCCAGCCCACGCGTCCAGGCGAAGATCGAGGCGATCGGGTTCGTCGAGGTCGGCTTGCCGGCCTGGTACTGGCGGAAGTGCCGGGTGACGGTGCCGTGCGCGGCCTCGGCCTCGACCGTCTTGCCGTCGGCGGTCATCAGCACCGACGTCATCAGCCCCAGTGAGCCGTAGCCCTGCGCGACGAGGTCGGACTGGACGTCGCCGTCGTAGTTCTTGCAGGCCCACACGTACCCGCCCTCCCACTTGAGGCAGGCGGCCACCATGTCGTCGATCAGCCGGTGCTCGTAGGTCAGCCCCTCGGCCTCGAACTTGTCCTTGAACTCCTCGTCGTAGATGCGCTGGAACTCGTCCTTGAACATGCCGTCGTAGGCCTTGAGGATGGTGTTCTTCGTGGACAGGTAGACCGGCCACTTGGCGTTCAGGCCGTACGAAAGGGAGGCGCGGGCGAAGTCGCGGACGGATTCCTTGAAGTTGTACATCCCCATCACGACGCCGCCGTCGTCGGGAATGGAAACCACCTCGTGCACCATCGGCTCGCTGCCGTCGGACGGCGTGAACGTGATCGACACGGTGCCGGGTTTGTCGACCTTGAAGTTGGTCGCCCGGTACTGGTCGCCGAACGCATGCCGACCGATGACGATCGGCTTGGTCCAGCCGGGCACCAGGCGCGGCACGTTGGAGATCACGATGGGCTCGCGGAAGATGGTGCCGCCCAGGATGTTCCGGATCGTGCCGTTGGGCGACAGCCACATCTTCTTCAGGTTGAACTCGGAGACACGGGCCTCGTCGGGGGTGATGGTCGCGCACTTGACGCCCACGCCGTGCCTCTTGATGGCGTACGCGGCGTCGATGGTCACCTGGTCGTTGGTGCGGTCGCGGTTCTCGATGCCGAGGTCGTAGTAGTCCAGGTTGATGTCCAGGTGCGGCAAGATAAGCAGGTCTTTGATGAACTTCCAGATGACGCGGGTCATCTCGTCACCATCGAGCTCTACAACCGGGCCCTTGACCTTGATCTTGTCGGTGGACATCGGGTCAACTCCCTATCTAGCGGCCCTTGAAGCTTACGAGCTTTGCGAAGCGGCCAGCGCCTCATTCAACGTCTTGCTCGGCCGCATCACCGCCGTCGTCTTCTCGCTGTCCGGGTAGTAGTAACCACCGATGTCGACGGTCTCGCCCTGTGCCTTGGCGAGTTCGGCCACGATGGTGTCCTCGTTGCGGCCCAACTCGTCGGCCAGCGCGGCGAAGTGCTCGCGCAGCTCCTCGTCGTCGGATTGCGCGAGTTCCTGCGCCCAGTACAGCGCCAGGTAGAACTGGCTGCCACGGTTGTCGAGCTCCCCGGCCTTGCGCGACGGGCTCTTGTTGTTCTCCAGCAGCTTGCCGATCGCGGCGTCGAGCGTCTTGCCGAGGATCTTGGCGCGCTCGTTGTCGGTCTTGATGCCGATGTCTTCGAAACACGCTCCCAGAGCGAGGAATTCACCGAGGGAATCCCAGCGCAGGTGGTTCTCCTCGAGCAGCTGATGGACGTGCTTGGGCGCCGAACCGCCCGCCCCGGTTTCGTACATGCCGCCGCCGGCCATCAGCGGCACGATCGACAGCATCTTGGCGCTGGTGCCCAGCTCCAGAATGGGGAACAGGTCGGTGAGGTAGTCGCGCAGGATGTTTCCGGTCGCGGCGATGGTGTCCTGCCCGCGCATCGCGCGCTCCAGCGTGTACCGCATGGCCCACACCTGCGGCATGATGTTGATGTCCAGGCCCTCGGTGTCAAGTTCCTTCAGGTACGCCTTGACTTTTTTGCGCAGCTCCACCTCGTGCGGCCGTTCCGTGTCCAGCCAGAACACCACCGTCATGCCGGAGTTGCGCGCCCGGGTGACGGCCAGCTTGACCCAGTCCCGGATCGCCTCGTCGGTGACGATCGGCATCCGCCAGATGTCGCCCTCCTCCACGTTCTGGCTGAGCAGCACCTCCCCGGTGTCGAGGTCGACGATGTTGGCGACGCCGTCTTCGGGGATCTCGAAAGTCTTGTCGTGCGAGCCGTACTCCTCGGCCTGCTGCGCCATCAAACCGACGTTGGGGACGGTGCCCATCGTCGTCGGATCGAACTGGCCGTGGGTTTTGCAGAAATTGATGATCTCTTGGTAGATCCGGGAGAAGGTCGACTCGGGGTTGACGGCCTTGGTGTCCTTCTGCCGCCCGTCGGCGCCCCACATCTTGCCGCCCGCGCGGATCATCGCCGGCATCGACGCGTCCACGATCACGTCGCTGGGCGAATGAAAGTTGGTGATGCCCTTGGCCGAATCGACCATCGCCAGTTCCGGACGGTGTTCGTGGCAGGCGTGCAGGTCGCGGATGATCTCCTCGTGCAGCGACGCGGGCAGCGACTCGATCTTGTTGTAGAGGTCGACCAATCCGTTGTTGACGTTGACACCGAGCTCGTCGAAGAGCTCCTGGTGCTTGGCGAACGCGTCCTTGTAGAAGACCTTGACGGCGTGGCCGAACACGATCGGGTGCGAGACCTTCATCATCGTCGCCTTGACGTGCAGCGAGAACATCACGCCGGTCTCGTAGGCGTCCTGCATCTGTTCCTCGTAGAACTCGACCAGGGCCTTCTTGCTCATGAACATGGAGTCGATGACGTCGCCGTCGCGCAGCTCCACCTTGGGCTTGAGCTCGAGGGTCTTCCCGCTCTTGGTCTCCAGCACCATCTTCACGTTGCGGTCGCGGTCCAGCGTCATCGACTTCTCGCCGTGATAGAAGTCGCCGTGCCGCATGGTGGCGACGTGGGTGCGCGAAGCCGGCGACCACGCCCCCATGCTGTGGGGGTGCTTGCGCGCGTACTCCTTCACCGCCTTCGGCGCGCGGCGGTCCGAGTTGCCTTGCCGCAGAACCGGGTTGACCGCACTGCCCAGGCACTTGCCGTAGCGGGCGCGGATTTCGGAGTCCTCGTCGGTCTTCGGGCTCTGCGGGAAGTCCGGGATCTTGTATCCCTTGTCCTGCAGCTCCTTGACGGCGGCGATCAGCTGGGGCACCGAGGCGCTGATGTTCGGCAGCTTGATGATGTTGGTGTCTGGCAGCTTCGTCAGCTCGCCCAGCTCGCAGAGGTTGTCCGGAACCCGCTGCTCTTCGGTCAAATCGTCGGGAAACTCGGCGAGGATCCGGGCGGCCACGGAGATGTCACTGGTCTTGATCTCGATGCCCGCCGGCTCGGCGAAGGCGCGCACGATCGGCAGGAAGGCGTAGGTCGCCAGCAACGGCGCTTCGTCGGTCAGTGTGTAGATGACGGTCGGCTGTTCGGCGCTCACGGTCCTTCTTCCCGGCGTCAAAATCCTCGAATATTCGGTCAGATCTCTGGGGGGCTCAGCGTTCTTCCTGCCACGTTATCAAGGGCGTTTGGGCAGGTGTCGACCTGCCATTGGCATCCAGTCGGCACAGTAAGCTAATCTTCGTATTGGTCATGAGCGCCAGCATCAAGCCCCGGCTTGCTGGCCGGCAACCCTCCAACCGCGGTGGGGTGCCCCGGGTGATGACCAGGTTGAGTAGCCAAGCACCGGCTATCCGGCAAGCGCGGGTCCGCCATGACGGGCCCCTGAGCCAGACAGGGGAAGCTTTCCATGAGCGATGCCACCAGCAACGACGACACCGATCCGACCGCCGGCTGGTCGTTTGAGACCAGGCAGGTGCACGCCGGCCAGCACCCGGACCCGGCCACCAACGCCCGCGCCCTGCCGATCTACCAGACCACCTCGTACACGTTCGACGACACCACCCATGCCGCCGCCCTGTTCGGGCTTGAGGTGCCGGGCAACATCTACACCCGGATCGGCAACCCGACGACCGACGTCGTCGAGCAGCGCATCGCCGCCCTCGAGGGTGGCGTGGCCGCGCTCTTCCTGAGCTCCGGGCAGGCCGCGGAGACCTTCGCGATCCTGAACCTCGCGTGTGCCGGAGATCACATCGTCTCCAGCCCGCGGCTCTACGGCGGCACGTACAACCTGTTCCACTACTCGCTGGCCAAGCTCGGCATCGAGGTCAGCTTCGTCGACGACCCGGACGATCTGGACTCCTGGCAGGCCGCGGTGCGGCCCAACACCAAGGCGTTCTTCGGCGAGACGATCTCCAACCCGCAGATCGACCTGCTGGACATTCCCGGGGTGGCCGGGGTCGCCCACTCCAACGGAATACCGCTGATCGTCGACAACACCATCGCCACGCCCTACCTGATCCAGCCGTTCGCCCACGGCGCCGACATCGTCGTGCACTCGGCCACCAAGTACCTCGGCGGGCACGGCTCGGCCATCGCCGGCGTCATCGTCGACGGCGGCACCTTCGACTGGACGCAGGGCCGCTTCCCCGGCTTCACCACGCCCGACCCGAGCTACCACGGCGTGGTGTTCGCCGAGCTCGGGCCGCCGGCGTACGCGCTCAAGGCGCGGGTGCAGCTACTGCGCGACCTCGGGTCGGCCGCCTCGCCGTTCAACGCGTTCCTGGTCGCCCAGGGCATCGAGACCCTGAGCCTGCGCGTCGAGCGGCATGTCGCCAACGCGCAGCGGGTCGCCGAATTCCTCGAGGGTCACGACGGCGTGCTGTCGGTGAACTACGCGGGCCTGCCCAGCTCGCCGTGGCACGAGCGGGCGAAGAAGCTGGCGCCCAAGGGAACCGGCGCCGTGCTGGCCTTCGAGCTGGCCGGTGGCGTCGAGGCCGGCAAGGCGTTCGTCAACGCGCTGAAGCTGCACAGCCACGTCGCCAACATCGGCGACGTGCGCTCGCTGGTGATCCACCCGGCGTCCACCACGCACGCCCAGCTGAGCCCGGCCGAGCAGCTGGCCACCGGCGTCACGCCGGGCCTGGTGCGGCTGGCCGTCGGGATCGAGGGCATCGACGACATCCTGGCCGACCTGGAACTCGGTTTCGCCGCCGCGCGGAAGTACGGTGCCGAGGCGTCCGACCCGCAAGCCGTGGCGGCGTTCTAGGGAGCCCGGGCATGACGATCTCCGACGTTCCGACCCAGGCGCTGCCCGCCGAAGGCGAGATCGGCCTGGTGCACATCGGCTCGCTGACCACCGAGAGTGGCGCGGTGATCGACGACGTGTGCATCGCCGTCCAGCGCTGGGGTGAGCTGTCGCCGAGTCGTGACAACGTGGTGGTGGTGCTGCACGCGCTGACCGGTGACTCGCACATCACCGGGCCCGCCGGACCGGGTCATCCCACTGGCGGCTGGTGGGAAGGGGTGGCCGGGCCGGGCGCGCCGATCGACACCGACCGCTGGTGCGCCGTGGCCACCAACGTGCTGGGCGGTTGCCGCGGCTCCACCGGGCCCAGCTCGCTGGCCCGCGACGGAAAGCCCTGGGGCTCAAGGTTTCCGATGGTCTCGGTGCGCGACCAGGTGGAGGCCGACATCGCCGCACTGGCCGCGCTGGGAATCAACGAGGTCGCCGCCGTTGTTGGTGGGTCCATGGGCGGCGCACGGGCATTGGAGTGGATGGTCGGTCACCCGAGCCGGGTGCGGGCCGGTCTGCTGCTGGCCGTCGGCGCGCGGGCGACCGCGGACCAGATCGGCACCCAGACCACACAGATCGCGGCCATCAAGGCCGACCCGAACTGGCAGGGCGGCGACTACCACGACACCGGCCGCACCCCGAACACCGGCCTGACCATCGCCCGCCGCTTCGCCCACCTGACCTACCGCGGGGAAACGGAGCTCGACACCCGGTTCGGCAACGACAAGCAGGGTGGCGAGGACAGCCGCTACGCCGTGCAGAGCTACCTCGAACACCAGGGCGACAAGCTGCTGGCCCGCTTTGACGCGGGCAGCTATGTGACCCTGACCGAGGCGCTGAACAGCCACGACGTCGGCCGCGGTCGCGGCGGGGTGCGCAAGGCCCTGACCGGTTGCCCGGTGCCCGCCGTGGTTGGCGGCATCACCTCCGACCGGCTCTACCCGCTGCGGTTGCAGGAGGAGCTCGCCGAGCTGCTGCCGGGCTGCGGCGGCCTGGAAGTTGTCGAGTCGATCTGCGGGCACGACGGCTTCCTGGTGGAATCCGAGGCGGTCGGGGAACTGATTCGCAAGACGCTCGATCTCGCCGCCAACGAAGGCACGTGACGGCGGTGACCCGTTCTCGCCACGACCGCTCCCTGTCGTTCGGTTCCGCGGCGGCGGCCTATGAGCGGGGACGCCCGTCCTACCCGCCGGAGGCCATCGACTGGCTGCTGCCGCGCGGCGCGCGCCAGGTGCTCGACCTCGGGGCGGGCACCGGCAAGCTGACCACCCGGCTGGTGGAACGCGGGCTGGACGTTGTGGCCGTCGACCCGATTCCCGACATGCTGGAGGTGTTGCGCACCTCGCTGCCGGAGACCCGCGCGCTCCTGGGCACCGCGGAAGGGATTCCCTTGCCGGACAACAGCGTTGACGTCGTACTGGTCGCGCAGGCGTGGCACTGGGTGGATCCCGAGCGCGCCATCCCCGAGGTGGCCCGCGTACTGCGGCCCGGCGGGCGGCTGGGCCTGGTGTGGAATACCCGCGACGAGCGGCTGGGCTGGGTGCGGGAGCTGGGCGAGATCATCGGTTCCGACGGCGACCGCGGCCGCTTCGACGTCACGCTGTCCGAATCGTTCACCGAGCCGGAGCGCCACCAGGTCGAGTGGACGAATTACCTTACGCCGCAAGCGCTGATCGACTTGGTCGCGTCGCGCAGCTACTGCATCACCTCGCCGACCGAGGTCCGCACCAGGACGCTGGACCAGGTGCGTGAGTTGCTGGCCACCCATCCGGCGCTGGCGAATTCGACGGGGCTGGCGCTCCCCTACGTCACCGAGTGCATCCGCGCGACGCTGACCGAGTGACTATGCCGCGTCGTCATCGTCGTCGTCGTGGAGAAGTTTTTCGGGGTGGTGGAAGGTGTTGGTGCGGGGTTGGCCGCGGTCCAGGTGTGGGGGTGGGATCCAGACGGTGTCGCCTTTGGTGTTTGTGCGGGTGGTCCAGCCGCCGGGTTTGAGCAGGCGGTGATGGGGTCCGCAGGCGAAGGTGAGGTTGTCGATGTCGGTGCGGCCGCATTGGGCGTAGTCGGTGACATGGTGGACCTCGGAGAGGTAGCCGGGCACGGTGCAGCCCGGCGCCGAACACCCGCGGTCTTTCGCGTACAACACGATGCGTTGCCCCGGGGAGGCCAGCCGCTTGCTGTGATAGAGGGCCACGGGTTTGGCGTGATCGAAGACGGCCAGATAATGGTGGGCGTGGCGGGCCAGGCGGATCACGTCGCTGATCGGTAACCGGGTGCCACCACCGGTGCGGCCGTGACCGGCGGCGGCCTGCAGGTCGGCCAGGGTGGTGGTGATGATGATGGAGGCCGGTAACCCGTTGTGGCGGCCGAGTTCTCCCGAGGCCAGTAGCGCGCGGTTGGCCGCCAGCAGTGCGTCGTGGTTGCGTTGGGCCGCCGAGCGGGCGTCGCGGTCGATGGCCTCCTGGCTCGGGGCCCCGTCCACACACGGGGTGTCCTCGAGTGGGTTGCACATGCCGGGCGCGGCGAGTTTGGCCAGCACCGCCTCGAGGGTGGCGCGGGCCTCGGGGGTGAGCAGGGCGCGCAGCTCGGACATGCCATCCGCGGCTTGCTTGCCCAACACCAGGCCGCGGCGCCGCGCCCGGTCCTCGTCGCGGTAGGTGCCGTCGGGGTTGAGGCAATCGGCGACGTGATCGGCGAGCGCGGCCAATTGTTCGGGGCGGTACTGCGTTCCGTGCGTGGCCAGGTCGGCCTCGACCGCGGCGCGGGTGGCGGCATCGACCCAGCCGGGCAGCTGACGGAAGAACCGGCGGATCACCGCCACCTGCCCGGCACCGAGCTTCCCCGCCCGCTGGGCGGCCGCGGTGGCCGGCAGAATCGGCTCCAGCGGTTCGCCGGTCAGCCCGCGCCGCGGGCCGAGATCCACCGCTTCCTTGACGCGGTGTGAAGCCTCCGCGCGGCTGACCAACGTCGCCTCGGCGATCGCATGCGCCAAAGTGCCGCCCAACTCTTCGGGGGTGGCCTGATGGGCCAGGGAGTTGATCACCGGGTGTTCGAGTGCGGGCAGTTGGCGGCGCGCCTGCTCGCAGCGTTCCAGCATCGCCAGCTGCTGCCGCACCGTCATCGCGTCCACCGGCAGCGCGCGGGCGCGGGCCAAAACTGCATCCAGGTCATCGAACACCGCCTCGGCGTCGGGATGACCATCTGGACTCATACCGCCAAACTAGCCACCCCCACCGACAAAAACAGCCCCAAAAATCGCCATGGATGCACACTCGCGCAACTTAGTTCGAATTCTTGCGGCCAGCGTCGCCTCGGCGCCGGCCGCCCCGGGGTCAGTCGCCCACGAGACTCGATATCGGGGTCACCACTACCGCCTCGTCGGCGTCAAAACCGTTGGGCGCGAGCCGTCCGATCCGCGACTCGATGTCGTACGGGACGATGATGGCGGTCGCGCCCCGGACCCGGCTGACGGTGCGGGCCATCTTGTCCGCGGTGCGGTCGTGCAGCAGCCGGCCCAACAGGGGCGAGTACGTGCGGCGCGGCAACAGCACCGTCACCCTGGTGTCCGGGTGGTCCTTGAGCACCCGCAGCACCAATTCGTGTGCGGCCCGGCTCAAATGGCGA